>CAMHRD010000039.1 GCA_946187365.1 uncultured Bacteroidales bacterium | reverse complement strand
GGGAGGAAGTGCCGGAGAGCTTTCCGCAATTGCTCTGCTTCTTGGCTTTATCTATCTGCTTGTAAGAAGGGTTATAAAACCTTACATCTCACTCTCAGTTCTTCTTACGGTCTTCATCTTCTCCGGCCTGCTCTACCTGGGCAATCCGGCAAAGTTTGTAGACCCTGTATTTAACTTGCTTACAGGAGGTTTGCTGCTTGGAGCCTTCTTTATGGCTACGGATTACGTAACCAGCCCAATGACAACAAAAGGTCAGATTATCTTTGGTGTGGGCATTGGTGTAATTACCGTACTCATAAGAGCCTTTGGCGCATACCCTGAGGGAGTTTCATTTGCAATACTTATTATGAACTCTACGGTTCCTCTTCTCAACAAGATTCAACCAAAGAGATTTGCGAAGGAGGCGCAGAAAAAGTAATGGCTATCAAATCTTCACTCAGAAATATGGCGCTTGTGCTTACGCTGGTATGCTTAGGTGCATCCGCCGCTGTAGCAGTCATTTACGCTGTTACTAAAGATCCTATCGAGATAGCAAAGGCAGAGAAAACCAACAAGGCTATCAAGCAGGTGGTTCCCGCTTTTGACAACAACCCTTCAGAGGAGATACTCAACGTTCCTGCAGACGCTTCCAATCCAAAGGAGACCAATAAGGTTTACGTTGCTAAGAAGGGCGGAGAGGTTGTTGGTTATGCTGTAGAAAGTACTACTACCAAGGGATTTGGAGGCGCCTTCACCATTATGGTGGGCTTCACTCCAAACGGTGAGGTTTACAATACTTCCGTTATTTCTCACTCAGAGACTCCTGGCCTGGGTGCAAAAATTACAGACGGACAAAGTCACTTCATCACTCAGTGGAACGGTAAAAATCTTGTAGACGGTTCCGTAAAAATTGCAGTAACAAAAGATGGCGGAGACATAGATGCAATCACCGCATCTACCATCACATCAAGAGCTTACTGTGACGCTATGGAGATTGCCGCCAACGTATTCAATAACATTAAATAAACGAAAGGTTATGAGTAAGTTTAAATATCTACTTGAAGGTATAGTAAAGAACAACCCAACCTTCGTTTTGGTTTTGGGTATGTGTCCTACGCTTGCAACAACCACCTCCGCAATGAACGGTATGGGTATGGGTGCTGCAACTATGGCGGTTTTGATCTGCTCAAACATGGTGATTTCACTCCTTGCTCCTGTTATTCCGGACAAGGTCAGAATCCCTTGCTATATTGTTGTGATTGCCGCATTTGTAACTGTAGTTCAGTTTGTTATGCAGGCCTTTACTCCGGCTCTCTATGAGACTCTGGGAATCTTCATCCCTCTGATTGTGGTTAACTGTATTGTGCTCGGAAGAGCAGAGGCCTTTGCCAACAAACACTCAGTTTTGGAGAGTGCTCTGGACGGAATAGGAATCGGTATAGGTTTCACCATTGCACTTACCTGTATAGGACTCGTCAGAGAAGTTCTGGGTAACCTCTCAGCATTTGATCACAAGTTTGCCTCATCAGACGGAATGCTTGTATTCGTCCTTGCACCGGGAGCCTTCCTTGTACTTGGATATCTGATGGTTATCTTCAACAAAATTAAAGGTAAAAAGAACGCTTAAAACGGAAAGAGTATGGAATATATAATTATCATAATAACGGCCGTATTCGTAAATAACGTAGTACTCAGCCAGTTCCTTGGAATCTGTCCGTTTTTGGGCGTATCCAAGAAGATTTCCACCGCTTTTGGAATGTCTCTTGCGCTGGTTCTGGTTATGGGACTTGCAACCCTGGTTACATATCTCATTCAGAACTATGTACTTATAAATACCTGGTTTGGAGAGAAGATGGATATCACCTTCATGCAGACAATTGTCTTCATCCTTGTGATAGCCGCTCTGGTTCAGATGGTTGAGATTATCCTCAAGAAGATAAACCCAACTCTTTATCAGGCACTCGGAATCTTCCTTCCGCTTATCACCACCAACTGCGCCGTTTTGGGTGCCGCTCTCATTGTGGTTACCAAGCAGTTCTCCTTTGGTGGAGAGCCTCACATGCTTAACCTTGCAGAGAGCGTAGTTTACTCAATGGCACTTGCAGTGGGCTTTGGCGTTGCAATCATTCTCTTTGCCGGAATGAGAGAGCAGATGGAGCTCAGCAACGTTCCTAAGTCACTCAAAGGCACCCCAATAGCCCTCATCACAGCAGGTCTGTTGGCTCTTGCCTTTATGGGTTTCCAGGGTATTGTATAATCATCGCGATAGATTGGAAGAGAAGAAGAAAATACTCTCTCGGTTAATAACCGCAGTTGAGATAGAAGCTCTTATGAGGGAGGGCCGCAATGAAGAGGCCAGAGAGAGCCTTATGGCCCTCCTCAATAAGGAGCCTAATAACGATTATGCCTGGTTTCTGCTGGGCAACCTCTATTGCCGCGGGCAGCTCTACAGAGAGGCACTGGAGTCCTACAACAAAGCCAAACTTTTGGCTCCCGATGGCCCCGCCGCCGCTGCAGTAGACTGGGTGGTTGAACAACTCACCCCGGAAAATATCTAAAGATGAAAAAGCTTTTACTTATCTCACTTTGCGCTGTTGCCTTAATGGTGGCAAACAGTGCTAATGCTCAGTCTGACAACACTTTCCCAAAGAATGAGTTTTCCGTTTCTTACGGAGCTGCATCCAACTCCCAATGGATAGATTTCTATTCAGATGTAATAAGTACCGCCTTGGGAGTTACTACCAAAGACAAGTTCAGTTTTGGTCCTATCTCTGCTGAATATTTCCGCAGACTCTCTCCGGTAATTGCAGTTGGTGCAGTCGGTGTTATTACTTCAGAAAAGAGAGACCTCCTCTACAAAGATGAAAAGTATGCAGACTATACAAGCTCATACTACACTCTTATGCCGGCAGTTAAGTTCAACTGGCTGAGAAAGGAGAAGGTAGGCCTCTACTCCAAACTTGCTGCAGGTGTGACCTTTACCTCCAACAACATCAAAGATGCAGACAAGACCGTCTCTTCAGACAAGGATAAAGATCTGATGTTCAACTTCCAGGCCTCCATGATTGGCGTAGAGGTAGGAACCACCCTCAGAGGTTTTGCAGAGATTGGCGTAGGCGAACAGGGCCTCATCCTCCTCGGCCTCCGTTACCGTTTCTAAAAATTATCCGAACTAAACCTTCGTTAGATAACAGCAAAAGCGGCCCGGGAAGGACCGCTTTGCTTTTATATGTCCTGTATTTCATTAGTAGGCGAAAACTGCACGCGCATAGCGACTGTGCGACTTAAGCACACTCCAGAAACTACTATGGTAGAAATTGTAGCACCATTCATTGCTGATATTGCCAGAGACTTCCGAACTGGACCAGTAGAAGTTGTCGTCCCCGTCCACTAATGCAGTATTACCACAGGCGGTATTTATGGCAGTACGCAGTGTGTTGCCTACAAAGAGATTGAATTTATGGTTGTGGCTATAAAATTTTTATTTTTTTTATGGATGTAACTATAAAAAATATTAACTTTGCGGTGAAACATAAATAGACGCTTTAATGGAACCACTTGATCTTCAACCTTTATTTGATACCTATCACAGAAAAATTGCGAAGGTAAGTCTACGATTCAAAAGATATTTGTATAGCCAAATTAACTGGAAAGCTAGGATTATCAGTATCAAAGGAGCTCGTGGCGTTGGTAAAACAACGATGTTACTGCAACACATTCTTGATAGTTACGAGAATATAGATAAGACTCTCTATGCTTCTCTAGATGATTTATGGTTCTCAACGCATAGTCTGATGGATTTGGTTGACTGGGCTTACAGACACGGAATATCCCGTTTGTATTTGGATGAAGTTCACCGTTACGAGGGCTGGTCTTCATTGCTGAAGAATATCTATGATGGTTATCCGGATTTGAGTATAGTCTATACCAGTAGTTCCCTTCTTGTTATGGACAATGCTAAAGTGGATATGTCTAGACGTCAGACCACTTATACCCTTTATGGGCTTTCATTCCGAGAATACCTTGAAATGGAAGACAAATATCACAGCAACGCACTTTCCCTTGAACAAATCCTTTTAGGTCATGTCAAAGAGGCTATGAAGATAGTCAGTAAGATAAAGGTTGCTCCATTATTTGAAGAATATCTTGAACATGGATACTATCCCTTCTATCAGGAGTCTATAGAAGATTTCCCAATGCGTCTGCGTGAGACAGTTTTGGTCGTTATTGACTCTGACTTACCGGCAGTGGAAATAGTTACCTTTGAAACACTCCAGAAGGTTAAGAAATTGCTTATGATTATTAGTGAGCATATTCCGTTTGAACCGAATATGTCTGAGCTTTGGCGGCAGCTTTCTACAGATAATCAGTTAGGTCTCAGAATGTTATATGCAATTGATAAGGCTCAGGTATTGGGGCTTCTTAAAACAAAGGCTAAAAACTATAAATCCCTGACAAAACCTGAAAAGATCTTTTTGGGTAATACAAACTTGATGCATGTACTCTGTCCTTTCGTTGATAAGGGCAATGAAAGGGAAACCTTCTTCCTCAGCCAGTTGAAAGTGAACCACAACATTACCTATCCTCAATGTGGTGATTTCCTGGTTGATGGCAAATATCTGTTCGAGATAGGAGGAAAGAGTAAAACTTTCGATCAAATAGCTGATATACCCGACAGTTTCCTTGCTGTAGATGACACCGAAGTGGGACACGGCAACCGTATTCCACTCTGGTTATTTGGTTTCCTGTATTAAATGCAGAAAAGATTCGTTAATTTTGTCTCAAAGTATTTTTTAATAACCGTTCTATTATGTGTTCTACCAAAAAATTTAGACTGACAAGCTTATTGTCAGCTGTTTGCATTGCCTCAGTTCTCCTTTTGAGTTCTGCGGAAGCAACAGCCCAAAGATCCAAAGATGCTCCTCAAGGTCCTCCTCCACAGGGTATGAAGGATGGCCAGACTCCGGGTCAGGCTCCAAAGAAGAAGGCTCCTGAATCACTGGAGAAATTCGTTAAGAAAGATGCAAAGGTTATGAAGGGTCTAACAACCGTTTATAATCAGGATGATAAGTTTTACATCACCATCAATGACTCCATTATTGGAAGAGATATTGAATTGGTTTCCAGAATTGCAAAGAGTGCCGAGGGTGCACGCAGAAGTTTCAACGGTTATGCCGGAGATGCTGTTGCAGAGAGCATGGTAAGATTCTCCAAAGGCCCTGGCAACAAGATTTTCCTCCATCAGGTTCTTCTCAGAGAGAGGGCAACCGGAGAGATGGCACAGAACGTAAAGAACTCAAATACAGCGGCTATTGTTGCTTCATTTGATATTGTTGCACAGAATGAGAATAAGACGGAGAACGTTATTGACGTTACCAACTTCCTTCTTACGGAGAACTCACTTCTGCACTACAACAAATACATCAAACGCAGTTTCTCCCTGCAGGGAATAATGAAAGACCGCTCATACGTTGAAGGTATTAAAACATACCCTATAAACACTGAATTTAAGAGCGTTATCACCTACGGCAGAGAGAACGGACAGTCTGCAACCTACGAGTACAACGCCTCTATGGTTCTCCTTCCAAAGGAACCTATGAAGGCTCGTATTGTAGACCCAAGAGTCGGTTACTTCACCGTAAGATATACAGACTTTGATATGAACCCTCAGGGAGTGGAGAGAGTTTCCATTGTAGCACGCTGGCGCCTTGAGCCGAAACCGGAAGATCTGCAGAAGTATTTGAACGGAGAACTGGTTGAGCCTCAGAAACCTATCGTGATATATATTGACCCTTCTACTCCAAAGGAGTGGGTTCCATATCTGATTCAGGGTGTGAACGATTGGCAGCCTGCATTTGAAAAGGCCGGCTTCAAAAATGCAATTATGGCAAAGGTTGCTCCTACTCCAAAAGAGGATCCTACCTGGTCTTTGGAGGATGCAACTCATTCAGCTATAGTTTATAAGCCGTCTGACGTTGCTAACGCCAGCGGTCCTCACGTATCTGACCCGAGAAGCGGTGAGATTATTGAAACTCACATCAACTGGTATCACAACGTGATGAATCTTCTGAGAAACTGGTACTTTGTACAGTGCTCACCTTCAGACCCTATGGCAAGGAATATGAAACTCCCAACCGAACTTATGGGTGAACTTATCCGCTTTGTTTCATCTCACGAGGTTGGTCATACCCTTGGTCTGCGTCACAACTTTACAGGCAGCAACTGTCCTATCTACACAGTTCAGAATCTTAAGGATGTTGAGTTCTTAAAGAAGTACGGACACGCTTCATCTATAATGGATTACGCACGCTTCCTCTATCTTGCAGAGGAGAAGGACAACATTCCTCAGAACCTTCTTTTCCCTTGCATTGGTCCTTACGATATGTGGGCTATTGAGTGGGGTTACAGATATTATCCTCAGTTCAATGATCCTAAATCTGAGAGCGAGTTCTTAAAGAAGATGGTTACGGAGAAGCTGAAAGATCCTACCGGAATCTACAAGTTCGGAACAGAGAGTGATCCTAGTGACCCTCGCTATCAGAGTGAAGATCTGGGAGTTAACCAGATGGAGAGCAATGAGGTTGGTATGAACAACCTTAAGGTTATAATGAACAACATAGAGACCTGGACTGCAACTCCTAACGAGCCATACACCAACCTGTCAGACATTTATGACCAGGTTGTAAGCCAGTACAAGAGATATGTGAACCACGTTGCAAAATATATTGGCGGTATCTACACAGAGGAGAAACTCTCAGACGAACCTGGAGATATTCGTACGTTCGTGCCTAAGGCAAAACAGCAGGAGGCTCTGAACTTCCTTAAGAAACACTTCTTTACAACTCCTAAGTGGTTGCTCAAAGATGAGATCTTTAAGAAGACCAAGAAGAACAAACTGGATGTAATGAACGGTATCTACAAGGGAACTATAGGAAAACTGATGGATAACCGTGTACTTGACAATATGTGCAAGGCAGAGGTTGCAAACGGCAAGAGTGCTTACACCATTGAGAACTACTTCAATGATATGAACGCTATAGTTTTCTCTCCAATGCCTGCAGACCCTCAGGAGGCTGCTTACAAGAGACTGCTGCAAAAGATTTACGTTCAGACACTTTGCAATATGTACACCGGCAGCGGAAACGGCAATTCTACAGGCGGAATGATGGTTATTTACACTCCGGAGGAGAGCGGAAACTCAGATGTTTCCTCTATGCTTCTGGGACAGTTGGAGATGCTGCAGAACAAGTTCAAAGCAGCTGCTACCTCTTCAACAACTCTCAACGGTGCGCACAACAAGTTCCTCTATGAGAGAGTTAGACGTGCAATCACAGACCAGAGACAGAAGAGCTCAGCTCCTGCTTCTTCCAACCCAATGCCTTTCATTGATGAGGCAGAAGAGGTATTCGGATGCTGCAACCTCTTTGAATAACCAATAAGTCAATAACTTAAAAAGGGACAGCTGAATGCTGTCCCTTTTTTATGGTTAAAACCGAAATCAAATACTATCTTTGCATAGTTTCAGAAGTATCATAAATGATTGCTATGCGAAGACCCTTCATTATAATTATATTTCTTCTACATTTCTCCCTTTTATTATTTCCGAGTTGTATTCGAGAAGATCATTTGGGATCTCATAGCAATTCAAATCCTTTAGATATTTCAAAACTACATCCAACGGGAACCCTTCCTGTTCATTTAGGTAAATATGACCTTCGTGCACAGACCAAGTCAAATGGCTCATATTTAGACACAAGTATGATATGCATAGATTCTCTGATAGACTTTACCAGCATAAGACAGATCTATTTTGAGGATAGTAAGTGGTTGTATGATCAGTTCTCTTTAAAATCCAATAAAGAGGGTTTTAAAAAGTTGATAAAATGAGAAGATTTATTTTTTTAGTTTTATTAGTAATAGGCCTGCCTAAGGCGTATTGTCAGACCTTTGAAGAATTGCCGCTTGAAAATCAAACCAAATTTTTTGAGGGATATTGGAAATACACATCAAATAATAATGATACAATATTCATATTAAAAATTAAACATTTGGCAAAGCAGACTGGGTCTGGTGATGCATATATTGGATCCTACATTTTTAAAGTTCATAATACAGTAAGCGGAAATATAACAGATATGGAAGATTATATGGTTGTTTCCACATGGGATGATTACAGGAGGGTAGACTCAATAAAGTTTTCTCAAGACAGGGGGAAATGGTGGCATTCAATGCTTTTCATAGATAATAACAGAAGTAAAATAAGGGGTAATTTTCATGATTATTTAAATGATGAACTGCATCTTAATACGGGT
>CAMHRD010000038.1 GCA_946187365.1 uncultured Bacteroidales bacterium | reverse complement strand
CTTATTACCGCCTCCTTCTTCTCCAAAGATATCTCCGTTGCAGGGTTCGGAGTGGACAGCACCCGCATTATGGCAAAAGGTACGGATAACAATCTGGGACTCAGCATCCGCTTCCACAATGACTCCACCGGATTGAACAACACCAACCTCAACACCACGGTTAAGTTCCTCACAGACAAAGTAATATTAATAGTTAACAACTCAGACATAACTCTCAAGGGTGTTAAGTGGGAGATAAATCCTTCTACAATAACCTACTCAGATTCCCTTATTTACGTAGACAATCTTAAGATATTCAACGGAGATCAGAACCTCATTGCAGGAGGTACCCTATCCAAGTACAGACGAGACTCCCTGGGAATCAAGATGGAGCGCTTCAACATTGCTCTGCTGGAGCAGTTCCTCTCCAACGACTTCTCATTGCAGGGCCTTCTCTCCGGAAGGGCAATTATCTCCCTCAACCCTAACAGCACCAATATGATGGCAGGCTTTAGGGGAGACTCTATGTATGTCAATAACACTCCTGTAGGTCAGGCATTTATAAGCGGCAAATGGTCACCGGAGAATCAGAGATATGACCTGCTGCTGCAGACAAAAGAGAAGGAGCAGACAATGTTGAACATCAGAGGCTACTACCGCCCACAGGGTTCTTACTTTGATATAAACTCCACCCTCAATGACTTCTCACTTGCATACTTTGAGAAGATGCTCTCCTCTGTAATAAGCAATACCTCAGGCTCTTTGAACGGCAAGGTTCACGCCTACGGAACCCCTAAAGAACTCCATATAATTGGAGAGGACTGCCGTTTCAACAACTTTAAGTTTAAGATAAACTTTCTTAACGTTCCGTTAACCCTGAATGGTCCGTTCACCATTAATGACAACGGAATAACCTTTAAGAACAACTCCTTAACGGATGACCACGGAGGAAAGGGAGTGCTCTCCGGAGGTATCACCTACAAGAATCTTAAGGATATAAAGGTTAACACCAGGATTACCATTGATAATATCAACTGCCTTGATACTAAGGAGAAAGATAATGAAGACTTCTATGGTACCGCCTTTGCCAGCGGCTCGGTTACAATTAAGGGAGATCCTAAGAAACTGAGTCTGAACGTCAATGCCACCACCCGTCCGAATACCTTCCTCCACATTCCTATCTCCGGCGCATCCAAGGCAAGCAAAACCAATATTCTGGTATTCCGCCAGCCTGAACAGATTGTGGAGATAGATCCTTACGATACGCTCTACTTCTCTGCAGGAAAGAGCGTTAAGGAACCTATGGAACTGGATGTTGCACTCAATCTGAACTGCACCAACGATGCAGATATCTGGTTGGAGATAGACAAGAGCACCGGAGATATTATTAAGGCAAAAGGAAACGGAAGAGTGGGAATCAACGTAAATCCTAAGAAAAACAAGTTCAAACTCTCAGGCAACTATCAGATAGACGAGGGCAGTTATCACTTTGTCCTTATGGGACTTACATCCAGAGATTTCAAAGTTCAGAGCGGCAGCAGCATCTCATTTAACGGAAACGTTCCAAACACCTCTCTGGATATTACAGCCATCTACAGAACAAAGGCTGCAATCAACCGCCTTATTTCAGACTCCACATTCGTCTCCTCAAGAGCGGTAGATGCAACCATCCATATTACCGGGCTGCTCTCCAATCCGCAGATAAAGTTTGGAATAGATATTCCTGATCTAGAGCCTACTACAAAAGTTCAGGTGGAGGCTGCACTCAACTCTGAGGAGAAGATTCAGAGGCAGTTTGCAGCACTTCTGGCATTCGGAAGCTTTGTTCCTGAGACAGATTCCGGTATCTCCACAAACTCTAACGCCCTCTATGCCAACGCCTCCGGAATGTTGGTGGGCCAGCTCAACAACATCTTTATGCAGCTTGGCATACCGTTAGACGTGGGCTTTAACTACCAGCCGGGAACCAAGACATTCGGAGATGTATTTGAGGTGGCCGTATCTACGCAACTCTTTAATAACAGGGTAATTATAAACGGCAGTATGGGTAATGACCCTTACTCCTTCTTCACCGGAAATGACGTTAAGGGCAACATAGATGTTGAGGTTAAGATGAACCGCAAGGGAAATCTCCGTATGACCTTCTTCTCACACGCCACGGACTTCTACTCCAATGACCTGGATTTTATGAGCCAGAGAACGGGCCTCGGTGTGGCATATCAGAGAGAATTCAACTCATTCAGAGATATCTTCAGAAAGAAGAGTGCAGCCCAGAAAGAGTACGAAAGAATCTTAAGACTCAAGAAGAAAGAGGAGCGTAAGGAGAGAAGAAAGGCAAAGAAGGAGAAGAAGGATTAGAGCACAACCTCTTCAATCTTACCTATTGAAGACTCATTATAAGGTCTTTCCACCCTAATGTAATTACCTGTATATCCGCCCATAAGAGAGCCGTTCCCCGTAACTTTCCCCTCAAAGAGAACCTTCTGAAGGCTCCCTTTGAAACGGTTGCAGTACTCTGCGTGCAGCCTGTCTGAGAGTTCTTCCAGTACCTTAACTCTCTGCGTCTTAACGGATTCCGGAAGGTGCCCCTCCATTTTGTATGCCACGGTTCCCTCTCTTTTGGAGTATGGGAATATGTGAAGGAAGGCAGGTTTGATTGAACTGATAAAGTTCAACTCCTCCTTAAACTCCTCCTCACTCTCACCCGGGAAACCGGCAATTACATCTATGCCAAAGAAAACATCTCCCATCTTCTCTCTTATGTACTCTATCTTGCTGCGGAAGAGCGCCGTATCATACTTGCGTCTCATCCTTTTAAGCACACCGTCAGAGCCGCTCTGAAGCGGAATGTGGAAGTGAGGTTGGAACTTTTTTGAGGTGCTTATCCAGTCTATCATCTCATTGGTCAGAAGATTAGGCTCAATAGATGAAATCCTGAAACGCTCAATCCCCTCCACCTTATCCAACTCTTTAAGAACGGGCAGAAGCCCCCCCTCATAGTCACCTATGTTTACACCCGTAAGAACAATCTCCTTAACTCCTTTGGAGGCAATCTCCCTTGCCTGAGAGAGCAGCACATCCATTGGGACGCTTCTGCTTCTTCCTCTGGCGTAAGGGATTGCGCAGTATGTGCAGAAATAGTTGCAGCCGTCCTGAACCTTCAAAAACGAGCGGGTACGCTCCCCGTAAGAGCAGGCAGGAAAAATAGGCTCCGTAACCGCATCACCTCTCTTACCACCCTCTAGAATTTCCACGGATTTAGAAAAAATACTCCCCTTCTCCTTCTGGCCAAAGACCGCACAGACGCCCTCAACCTTCTCCACCTCCTCTCTCTTAAGCTCTGCATAGCAGCCCGTTACAACTATAACCGCAGAGGGGTTGCGGCGGTGAATTTTACGGATTATGTTGCGACATTTCTTATCCGAATGTTCAGTTACGGTGCAGGTATTTACAACAAAGATATCTGCATTGGAGTTTACGGAAACCTCTCTGAAACCGCCCTTTACAAATTGCTGAGCAATTGCGGAACTCTCCGCAAAGTTCAGCTTGCAACCCAGCGTCACAACAGCAATACTCCGTGTCTTATCTGCAGAACTCACTTATAACTCGTATGTTACGCTTGATGCGTAGAGTTTGCCTCCGAGCGGAGGATTCAACTTGTCTACCGTAACCTTAGCCTTCTCAACTGCAGGGAACGCCACTTTAACCGCACTCAAAATCCTCTTTGCCACAGTCTCCAGCAGAGCGGAAGGTTTCTCCATCTCACTCTTTACAATATCATAAAGCACCTGATAATTAACCGCCTGCTCAATATCATCACTCTCCGCAGCCCTGGAGAAATCTCCCTCTACAGAGAGATTGACCACAAAGCGGTTTCCTACAACCCTCTCCTGGCTGAAGCAGCCATGGTAGGCGTAGAACTCCATATCTTTTAACTCTATCTTATACATAATCAACCAAGTAAAATGAAGACGCAAGGTCTCTTACCAATCTTTATCCCGCTCTTTTTCCACATCCCGATAGATTTTGTCTTAATAAATGCGCTCGGAAGTGAGATGTCTGCCGCAATGGTAAGCATTGTGTTTGAGGAACATACCTCAAGGAAAGAGGAAAGCAATGAATCATTGCGGTAAGGTGTCTCAATGAATATCTGGCTCTGATTCAACTTTTTGGAGAGAGCCTCCAACTGACGGATCTTAGCCCTTCTCATCTCCTCCTTTATTGGAAGGTAGCCGTTGAATGCAAAGTTCTGCCCCTGCAAACCGCTGGCCATCAGTGCCATCATTAGTGAAGACGGACCTACCAGAGGAATCACCTGAATATCCTCCGCATGGGCTGCCGCCACCAGAATTGCCCCGGGGTCTGCAACCGCCGGAAGTCCCGCCTCGGATATTAGCCCTACGTCATTCCCCTCCTTTAAAAGAGAGACGTAACCGGCCGCCGTTTTGGGGTCTGTATGTTCGTTCAACTCGTAAAAGTTGAGCTGCTCTATTTTTCCCTTTAATCCGCAGCGGGAGAGAAAACGTCTTGCTGTTGTAATCTCCTCAACCACAAAATGTTTAACGGTCTCCATTATATAAATATTGAGAGCCGGTACGCTGTCCGTAACGGGGCTCTCTCCCAGCGGAGAGGGAATCAGATATAGTTTACCTTTTGACATCGGCACAAAGATAGATTTAATTTCATAATTTTACATTATGAAGAATTCAATCACATTCCTAGGAACCGGAACCTCTACGGGCGTCCCAATGATTGGGTGCCACTGCTCCGTCTGCTCTTCTGAAGATCCTAAAGATAAGAGACTGAGGAGCTCCGCTTTTGTGGAATATGATGGTCTTAAGTTACTTATAGATTGCGGACCGGACTTCAGAACCCAGGCTCTCACCCACTCCATTGAGAACTTTGACGCCATTCTTCTAACCCACCAGCACAAAGACCACACGGGAGGGTTGGACGATATCAGAGCCCTCAATTACGTCTGCCGCAAATCTTTCCCCATCTACTGTGAGAACAGGGTCTTAAACGGCCTTAAAAGGGAGTATGACTATGTATTCTCACCCAACCCCTACCCGGGAATTCCCCAGTTTGATATCCGTCTTATAGATGAGAATCCTTTCCAGATTGATGGCCGTACAATTGTGCCTATCAGGGCAATGCACGCCTCCCTCCCAATATTGGGGTTCAGATTTGGCAGCCTGGCCTACATTACGGATGCCAACCGTATAGAGGAGAAGGAGATGGAAAAGCTCAAAGGGCTAAGCGTATTGGTAGTAAGTGCGGTAAGAAGAACAAAACACCCTTCTCACCTATCGCTGAGACAAGCTGTGGAACTGGCAATAACGGTTGGAGCAAAAGAGAGTTACATAACTCACATATCTCACCAAATGGCTGAAGATGAGCGCAATATAAAGGGAAGACATGCAGATCTTATGAAGGAGATGCCTTACGGAGTCTCCATTGCCTATGACGGTCTTAAAGTGGAATTCTGATTATTTCAGATTATTAAAAGAGAAAGGAATCAGATCATTAATTGAGCCAATCACCTCAATATTCTTTGCAGAACCCAGAATCACCTTAATTGGAACGCCTCCCCTCTTCTGTGCATCCAGCATAACTTGTATGCAGGCACCGCAAGGACGGGTCGGAGTCTCTGTAAGGCGTCTGCCTCTCTTGGCTGCAATTGCAATACTCTCAATTGCCACTCCCGGGAAGTTGGAAAGGGCGTGAAATAGTGCTATTCTCTCTGCACAAAGACCGGATGGAAAGGCCTCGTTCTCCTGATTTGCCGCCTTAACTATCTCACCGTTAGCCAATCTGACGGCCGCACCAACGTGAAAGTTTGAAAAAGGAGAGTATGAAAGAGAGCAGGCAGAAACCGCCTCTTTTAGCAGTTGCGCATCTTGCTTGGATAACTGATCCTTAGATGTGAACTCCTGATATTCAATAGTTATTTTTTTCTTCATACAGTACAAATTTAACTAAATTTGTCTATCGGAGATTGAAATGAGAAAAAATATGAGCAATAAAAAGAGAAAAGGAGGAAAAATAATCCTCGCAATCATCATCCTTGCAGTGCTTTGCCTTGCAGGATACAACGCAGCAAAGTACTTTGAGAAACACCGCAAGTCCGTCATTGGCAAGAGTACCCTTTACATAAGGCCGGGCACTGACTTCCAGACACTTATGGATACCCTCTCAGGCAGGCTTTCACATCTTAAATCCTTTATAAAGGTTGCGGAAAAGGAGCAGCTCCCCTCTCAGATCCATCCGGGCCGTTATGTAATTGATTCCACAATGAGTAACATCCAACTGGTCAGGAACTTAAAGTATGGCTACCAATCTCCGCTTATGGTCTCCATAAACGGACGTATCCGCACTCCTAAACAGCTGGCCTCAAAGCTGGGAAAGAGACTCTGCGCAGACTCTGCAGAGTTTATGGAGGCCTTCAGAGACGTAAACTTCCTAAAGAGCCTTGAGACGGACACCTCCAATATGCTATCTCTCATTATTCCTGAGAGTTACGAGTTCTATTGGACCGTTACTCCAAAGGAGTTTCTCCAGAGGATGAAAAGGGAGAGAGACAAGTTCTGGACTCCGGAGAGAATTCAGAAGGCCCGTGAGTTAAAACTAACGCCAAACCAGGTCTCCGTTCTGGCCTCCATAGTTTACGGAGAGAGCAACTATGTACCTGAGTATCCAAAGATTGCAAGCGTATATCTTAACCGCCTCAACAAGGGCTGGAAACTTTGCGCAGACCCTACCGTTGTCTATGCAACCGGAGATTTCACCCTTAAGAGAGTGCTAAAAAAGCATCTTGAAACAGATTCTCCATACAACACCTATAAGGTTTACGGACTTCCTCCAGGCCCAATTATGATTCCTACCAAAGAGTGCATAGACGGCGTGCTAAACGCAGATAAGACAGACTATTACTACTTCTGTGCCAGCCCGTCATTCAACGGAACCCACCGCTTTGCACGCACAGACAGGGAGCACTTTGCAAACGCTGCGGCCTACAGGAAGGGGTATGATTCCCTTATGAGAGCTAAAGCAAAGGCAAACGGAGTGTAAAAGAGAAAAAATTATCTATATTTGCAGCGGGGTAAGTCATATACGACCAGCTCCCTCAAAACTCCCCCAGGGCCGGAAGGCAGCAAGGGTATGAGGTTGTAGCGGTGCGATATATCAAGCTTGCCCCTTTTTTATGTGCTAACGTCAATGAAAATCATCGTAGGACTGAGCGGAGGAGTAGATTCCAGTGTTGCCGCACTCCTGCTTAAGCAGCAGGGCTGTGATGTTGAGGCTATGTATATGCAGAACTGGCACGATATCACCGGCACCCTTCACGGAGAGTGCGAGTGGGAGGAGGAAAAGGTTGTGGCTGAGATGGTTGCAAAACAAATCGGGATACCGTTCCACTTTGTAGATCTGAGTGATGAGTACCGCAAGCAGGTGGTGGACTATATGTTCAGCGAGTATGCCGCCGGCCGCACCCCTAACCCGGACGTTATGTGCAACAGCAAGATAAAGTTCGCCTCCTTCCTACAAAAGGTGGAAGAGCTTGGAGGTGACATGGTTGCAACGGGCCATTACTGCAAAAAGGAGACAATAACAAAAAATGGCAAAGAGATCTACAGAATACTTGCCGGAGACGACCCTAACAAAGACCAGAGCTATTTCCTCTGCCAACTCACTCAGTCTCAATTAAAAAAGGCCCTCTTCCCGATAGGTCACCTTACTAAACCGGAGGTGAGAGCAATTGCCCGCAAATACAATCTGCCCTCTGCGGAGAAGAAAGACTCCCAGGGTATCTGCTTTGTAGGCAAGGTGGATCTGCCCGTTTTCCTCCAGCAGAAACTGAAGGCCAAAGAGGGAGATGTTGTTGAGATATTCAAGGAGGATTATCTTACAATTAAGCAAAGAGCAGAGAAAGAGGCGGTTGCAAAGGACACTACCAAAGAGGATCTCTTCAGAGAGTGCCTTCCTATCTCCTATCTTCCTGAGGATGGGAAAGTTATAGGAAAACACATTGGCGTTCAGTACTACACCATAGGGCAGCGGCACGGCCTCAACATTGGCGGTCACCAGGGAAGCATCTTCATAATTTCAACTGATATAAAGAGCAACACCATCTATGTGGGAGAGGGAAAGGAGCATCCGGGGCTCTTCCGCAATGGCTTAATTATCAGGCCTGAGGAGGTGCATTGGATTAGGGAGGATCTTAAGATGAAGGAGGGAGAAGATAGAGACTATCTTGTACGCATCCGTTACCGCCAGCCTCTTCAGAAGGCCACTCTAAAGATGAGAAAAGAGGGAATGTTCATCCTCTTTGA
>CAMHRD010000037.1 GCA_946187365.1 uncultured Bacteroidales bacterium | reverse complement strand
GAGAGATAAATTAGTATAACTTAAACAAACACTGTTATGGCAACAAAAGTTAAGAAAGCGGCTAAGACCGTGAAGAAAGTTGCTTCCCCCGTTAAGAAAAGTGTTGCAAAGAAGCCTGCTGCTAAGGCTCCTGCAAAGAAGGCGGTAGCAAAGAAAGCACCTGCTAAGAAAGTAGTTGCAAAGAAACCTGTAGCTAAGAAAGCTCCTGCTAAAAAGGTAGTTGCAAAGAAGCCTATAGCAAAGAAGCCTGTAGCAAAGAAAGCTCCTGCTAAGAAGGTAGTTGTTAAGAAGGCTGCCCCAAAGAAGGCGGTAGTTAAGAAGGCTCCCGTTAAAAAGGCGGTTGCTAAAAAGCCTGTAGCAAAGAAACCTGTAGCAAAGAAGGCTCCGGTTAAGAAAGTTGTAGCTAAGAAACCTGCTGTAAAGAAGCCAGTTGCAAAGGCTCCTGCTAAGAAGCCTGTAGTTAAGGCTCCTGCTAAGAAGGCGGTTGCACCAAAACCAGCACCGGCACCAAAGCCTGCACCTAAACCAACTCCTGCTCCTGCTCCAAAACCTGTTGTTAAGAAACAGGAGACTCCTGAACCTCCGGCTGTTCGTTACAGTGATGATGATCTTCAGATGTTCAAGAAGGTTATCCTTGAGAAACTTGCAAAGGCAAAGGACGAGTACGAGATGCTCCGCAGCGCTATAACTCACAGTACAAGCAACGGAGTTGAGGATACTTCCCCAACATTCACCGTTATTGAGGAGGGTGCCTTCGCACTCTCAAAGGAGGAGAGCAGCCAGTTGGCAAGCAGACAGTACAAGTTTATCCAAAGCCTTGAGGCAGCGCTCGTTAGAATAGAGAATAAGACCTACGGAATCAGCCGCAAGACCGGCAAACTCATTCCAAAGGCAAGACTCCTTCTGGTGCCTCATGCAACTTTGAACGTTGAGGATAAAGAGAGCAGATAGCATTAGATGAGCATTAAAGGCAAGAAGTGGACGGTAGTTCTCCTGTTCCTGGTACTGTTGTTTGCAGATCAGTTTATCAAGATATTTGTTAAACTGCATTATGCTTACGGCCAGGGATTTGAGATGTTCGGCAACGGAAAGTGGGCCCAGTTCCTGTTCATTGAGAACAACGGAATGGCCTTTGGAATGCAACTTGGGGGAGTTGCAGGAAAGATATTGCTGAGCTCACTCCGTCTGGTTCTTATTGCCGCACTCATCTGGTACATACACCGTCTGATAAAGAGGGGGAAGGCTCCTGTGGGAGTCCTTATTGGAATGACAATGATTCTTGTAGGAGCGGTGGGAAATATGGTAGACAGCGCCTTTTACGGACTCATATTCAGCGAGTCCACACATGAAACCGTTGCAACCCTGGTTCCTTTCGGGCAGGGCTATGCACCATTTATGTGCGGCAAAGTTGTGGATATGTTCTACTTCCCAATCATTCACGGCACCCTCCCTTCCTGGTTCCCATTCCACGGAGGCGAGCCGTTTGAATTCTTCCGTCCTATCTTCAACTTTGCAGACGCCTGCATTACCTGCGGAGTCTTTTACCTAATCCTCTTCCATTGGAAAGATTTTGGTAAAAAAGATTGCAAATGATACAATTCTCACTATCTTTGCAACCCAATTCGGAGAGATGGCAGAGTGGTCGATTGCGGCAGTCTTGAAAACTGTTGAGGTGAATAGCCTCCCGGGGTTCGAATCCCTGTCTCTCCGCAAAAATGAAGATGTAAGCCGGCAATAGCCGGCTTTTTCTGTGTGCACCCGCCATCTGGAAAACTTGTTTTCCGAGTGGCGGGAGTACACAGGAAATGCGCCACAAGCATGCTTGTGGCTCACATCTTCCCATTTTTGCAAGGGCCCCTGCGGCGAGCAGATAGGGATGCAGCCAATCCCTGAAGCCGGAGGGCTTTAGCCAGACGGAATCCCGTAGAGACAGGGAAGCATGCTTGTGGCGTACATCTTCCCATTTTTGCAAGGGCCCCTGCGGCGAGCAGATAGGGAATGCGCAGGCTTCAGCCGAGCACCATCCCTAAGCCGTAGGACTTTGTCCAAAGCGGGTTATCTCCCGTCATCTTGTTATTCTGCTGTTTATTTGCTATAATTGTACTTGCTGCAATTGTCAAAATAATAGAATAATACTTAACAAATTGAATATGAAAAAAGTTGTTTTAGCATCGATTGCCATTATTTCAATGTGCTTACTTCTCTTCTCCTGCAAGAATCCTAAGAACGCTGAGGTTGCAGAACCGGCAGAGGAGGCATTTGTCCTTACGGAAGTTGAGGATGTGTGCACAGTAATGGATGATTCTTCTTTTGTAGCATTATGCAAGAAGAATTTTGATACAAATTCAGATGGCAAGATTTCTATGGAAGAAGCTGCTGCTGTTACCGAACTTGTGTTTGAGTCTCCTTATCCGAGTGAAGAATCTGAATCAAAATGGGAGTATGAGCAGCCACTACAATCCATAAAGGGTCTTGAATACTTTACGAATCTGGAGAGACTGGTTTTAGAATATCATCAGGTTACCAGCCTAGATGTGCGTAATAACACAAAACTCAAGCAATTGAATTGCAGCGGTAACAAAATAGGGACTCTTGATGTAAGTAAGAATACACTCCTTGAGGAACTTTCCTGCTCATCTTGTGAATTGACCGGCCTGGATGTGAGCAAGAATACCCTGCTTACTAATTTATCCTGCAACGATAATAAGGTACCGAGTCTGGATGTTAGCAAGTGCACTAATCTTACGAATCTTGCATGTTCTACAAATCAGATCTCAAATCTGGATGTAAGCAATAACACTAAACTGGATCATCTGTTTTGCGTCAACAATCTGCTGACAACTCTGGATGTGACCATGCTACCTGAGCTTAACGATCTGAATTGCGAGGGCAATCAGCTTACTTCTCTGGATGTTAGTAAGAATCCGAAATTGGAATGGCTAATGTGCAGCAGGAATAAACTTACCAGCCTGGATTTGACAAATAATCCTAAAATTAAGTTGGCGTTGGCTGATAAAGAAGTTGAGCTTATCGGTTACAACAAGAGGTAACAGCAACGTCGTAGAGATGGAGTTTTAAAGAATGAAAACACTTAATTCAAAACTTGCCGGTTTGTGTATGCTGGCGGCCGCATTGTTATTTAACAACGGTTCCTGGGCGCAGAAATCTCTTTCAGAGGTAGTTGCAGCTGGAAATAAAGTTTTTGTAGAAATTGAGGATGAACTTGCCGCAACAAAAAGCGCATTCCCGGAAGATGAAAAGGAGAGTGTAATCAGAGTTTGCTCAGAAGCAGGTGGATGGAGGGTTGTTGAGTCTAAAGAGGAGGCGGATTTCATTTTTCATGTTGTTGTGAAGAAAAAGCATATAGTTACCAGTCCGCGTACCTGGTTGACTCCTTCTGTAAAACTTTTGGATGGTTCCGTTCTCTGGAAAGGAGAAACAGTTAGGGCAGATGCCACAACCTTCAACGGCTTTAAAAGTACGAATACCGCTTTGAGAAAGTTGGTGGAATAATATGAAACATTTAAGTATGAAACGTTCACTTCTCCTTCTATCTGTGCTGATGGCATTTGTGCTAAGTGCTAACGGTCAGCAGAATAAGTATATGCTAAAGCCGTTTGATTGGTCTATGCACAATTACGGTGATTATCAACTGCAGTACATGAGAAAGACTCCGCAGGGTAATCCGGTGGAGTTTGTAATAGCTAACAAAAAGACAAGACAAAGAATATTTCCTTTGCTTGACAAAGCGAATCATTTGCAAAAGGTGGAGGGCAACTTCAGTATTACTCTTTGGAATGATTGCATATTTCTCAAAGCATCAGATGGTTATGCAAAGGAGTTTGACGGGTTGGTTTGGATGGTGCCGCAAAAGGGCAAATTGTTCGAATACTATCGGGATAAAAAGTGGGTTTCATCTTATAATGGCAAGAGTACTTGCTTCTCCGGTGTTTATAAGATAGAAAAGAACAAAAAGGGTAAAGATGAGTTGGTTCCTATGGTGATGGATATAGATGGGAATGGTTATTCTGCTGTTTATCCGTTGGGAAGGCTGCCATATATAGTTAAGTTCAAGAACGGGGAATCGTCTGTATACAATTCAGATTTTCAGCTTCTTAACACATACAAAGGAGAGCTGCTTGCCGGTTCGGAAGGGGTAA
This sequence comes from uncultured Bacteroidales bacterium, assembly GCA_946187365.1. Taxonomy (GTDB): domain Bacteria; phylum Bacteroidota; class Bacteroidia; order Bacteroidales; family UBA932; genus Egerieousia. The sequence continues at coordinate 4,156 of CAMHRD010000037.1, read as the reverse complement.
TCCTTTATAGGGATGGCGGCTTTACGGAGTTTAATGAGGATCTGTCAGAGGCTGCAACATTTAAAACGGAAGGGGATGGTTATACGGTCTTTTGCAAAGAGGGGTTTGTGGTATGGAGAAATAAGGCGGAGAACAGAGTAAAGGTTTATGACAAAAAAGGGAACGAACTCTGGGCTAAGGATTTTGAGAAGGTCTTGTTTTTTAACGGAGGTCCGTCTGTTAGATATCTTGCTGTATGTGAGAACGGTAAGTGGGGTGCCTACTCGCTTGGCAATACGTGGCTTCTGCCTTGTATCTGGGGCTCTGAAAAAGAACTTGCAGCAGTGATGAATGATTATAAGAGCTGGTCTTACAGTTTTTATGTGAAAGAAATTGTGAGCAAGAAGGGGGAGTTTGAGACCACTCTGCAGTTTAATGAGAGACGGAGCAATCCGGAAAAACAGAAGGAGTATATTACCAAGCTTGAACTTCCTAAAAAGTATCTTGAATCTTTACGTGGCTATAACATTATTCTTGGTCCTTACAATGCAGACACTGAGGAGTTTGCTCTTATTCCAACGGTGGCAATGTGGAACGGATTTAAGATAAAAGTTCCGCTTAATGAGGCTGAGGCCTTTAAGAATGCATTCATGCAGATGAGAGGGGATGCGCTTAAGGGTGCTAAGTATGGCATTAAGTATGACTCAATTGCACTTGAGGAGATAACCTTCACAATGCCGGAGGGCGGGAAGAGTTATACGTTCTACAACAAATAACGGAGATCTGATGTTATGAAGAAGAGACTTTTGATTCTTGCAGTGGCGGCGGTTTTTGCTGTATCCTGTAACTTTCACGGAGACAAGGAGGTTATACGGGTTGGAATGTTGGACGGAATTGGGAGCGGGGATATCAATATGCCTGAGGCGTTTGCGGCCTGTGCTCTGGATTCGGTAATTAAGGCAAGATATGTTACTACTGCAGATATAGCCTTGGGAGTGCTTGACTCTCTGGATGTTCTGATTGTTCCGGGTGGGGCGGGTTCTGCTCACACCTTCTCTTTGGGAGAGACTAACACTCAGAAGGTTAAGGAGTTTGCAAGGCAGGGAGGAGGAATCCTTGCCATCTGTGCGGGAGGTTATGCCCTCTCTCACACTCCGGATTACGCCTGCATTGGTATGAACGGAGCGGCTGTTTATGACCTTGACCACTCCTCCAGAGGGCAGGGGCGGGTTGCCGTTAAGCTTACTCCCGATGGGGAAGCAGTTTTCCCGGAACTCAGGGGGTTGGACACCCTCTACCTTCTCTATGAAAACGGACCTCTGCTGGAGCCGGCAGAGAGTTCACGTCTTGGAGATGCAACCCCATATACCGTTTTTGTGGAGATGATTAGCGATGTTTACGGAATGGGAGGCGGAGAGAAGGGGGCCTCTGTTGGCAAGCCGTTTATACTAGGCAACAACTACGGAAAGGGTAGAATCTGCACCTCTATTGGCCATCCGGAGAGCACGGCCGGTATGATGTGGATGATTCCAAGGCTTATAAGATGGTGTGCCGGAAAGAGTTACACATCATTCCCGGAAACGCTGTGTGATCCTTCACTATCTGTGGGTGAGAAGATCTTAACGGTGGAGGATCTGAACAAGGAGGCATCACTCTATCATACATTTGTTTACGGCACAACAGAGGAGAAGCTTGAGGGGGTTGAGTGGATGAAGGAACATCCATCGTGGAGTATGAAGAAATGGGTGGCGAGCCTTCTGTTTGACAAAGATGCAAAGGTGAGAGTGGCTGCGGCTGAGTTTATTGCTGAAAATCAGATAATTCGCTGGAGAGATTATGTGAAGGGGGCGCTTAAGGTTGAAAAAGATTCGCTGGCAAAGAGAGAAATTGCGGCGGCAGATGAGTATTTAGACGGACTCTTTTATTAAATTTGTGTAAGAATAGCCTTGGCGGGAAATGAAAAGGATATATAAAATAATACTGGCCGTTTTGGCGGTAATTATTGTAGCTCTGGCAGTTACCTGTCCGGGAAGAAGGGCTCACAAGGAGGCTGTCATAAACAAGTACCAGAGCGGTATTATCAAAGATCTTGGAATTGACGCAAATGATCCCAAATATCAGAAGAACCTGAAGATAAGTGAGGAGTTTATGGAGAGGGTTATTAACCCTAACCTCAAGGTTTTAGGATACGGAGTCTGCAGCATAGGCTATCTGGAGACGGTTAAGGGAAGAAAGAGAATCTCATTTGGAATTCTTGGACACGTCTATCTGTTGGATACGGAACATCTTCACGCAAGGCTCTTTGAGATGGGTAAACCAGTAGAAAACCAAAAAAACAAACTATGAAAAAGCTCCTATTACTCAGTTTATTTTGTTTTCTTGCTCTATCAATGAAAGCGCCATCTGCAGAAATGGCTGCTGCTAACGGTTTTGTGAACCTTGGACTTCATTCCGGAACTCTCTGGAAAGCCAAGAACGAGGCGGGTTATTTCACTTACGACCAGGCGGTTGCACGCTATGGAAAATCACTCCCAACCAAGGCTCAGTTGGAGGAACTTACTACCCGCTGTACCTGGACTTGGACCGGAAAGGGATACCGTGTAAAGGGCCCTAACGGAAACTCCATAGAACTGCAGGCACAGGGTTATTCACACAATGATTCTCTTATGAGAGTTGGGGCCTTGGGTTACTATTGGTCATCTACGCCGGATGATTCCGACGGCGGCTGGGGCCTCTATTTCAATGCAAAAACCCCGCAGTTTACGGATTCGTACGCAACTTTGGCCGTTCCGTACGCCTGGTTGCCAAATAACAGTTGAAAGATATAGTTTTAGATATGAAAAGAGTTATTACACTGTCACTTATACTGCTCCTGGCTGTTGGAGCATACTCACAGAAATCCAAGAACGCAGCAGACCGCTCCGGCTTTGTGGTTGTTTCTGAGGTAATTCCGGATGTAATTCTGGAGATAAGATACTACTCCACATACAACTTTGTGGGCACCCGCATAGATGGTTACAAAGAGCCCGTTGCCCTTATGACAAGGGAGGCTGCAGCCGCACTCAAGAAGGTGAGTGACTATGTAAAGAGCAAAGGTTACCGTCTTAAAATCTATGACGCTTACCGTCCGCAATGCGCCGTTTCTCACTTCTGCAGGTGGGCTAAGGATGCAGATACCTCAATGAAGCGTTTCTTCTATCCTAACCTGGAGAAAGACCGCCTCTTTAAGGAGGATTACATTGCAACAAAGTCTGGTCACAGCCGCGGAAGTACCGTAGATCTTACCCTCTTTGATATGAAGACGGGAAAGGAGGTTGATATGGGAGGAACATTTGATATGCTGGACCCTTCTGCACACCCTGATTACGTTGGAAACCTTACCAAAGAGCAGATTGCAAACCGTATGATGCTCAGGGAGGCTATGCTAAAGTTTGGTTTTAAACCGCTTTACTCAGAGTGGTGGCACTTCACATTGAGGAACGAGCCTTACCCAACCACCTACTTTACTTTTCCGGTAACCTTTAAATAATTTTTTACTCAGAAACAGTTACTCTTACTGAGGCTGTATGTGCTGAGAACTCAGGGGCGTACGCGCACTGCAGTGATGCCAGACCAATCTCGTACTCTCCTGCGCGGGAGACTCTGTAGTTGACCTCCATAACGTAAGTTCCCTTTGTAAGGTTGTAGAAGAAGAAGTTGGTTGAGGCATCCTTAATCTCCTCATAGTACCAGGTGCCGCCTCCCCACTTGTAACCGGAGAGTTGCTTGAGCGGCTCCAGGCAGCTGCCTCTCATCTCCTTAAGTTGCATAAACTGCATCTCTCTGTCTATCTTAATGATCATCCTTGCGGTAACTATATCTCCAACCTTAATCTGATCTCTGTCCTTGATAGGGATAAGTTTTTCATCCTTCTTGATATAGAGCTCTTTGGAGATGCTCAGTTCCTTAGTTCCGTTTTGCTGAACGTTGGCGAGTTTTTCACTGAAGGTGGCGTAAACAGCACCCCATCCAATGCCGGCATCTTTCTTCTCCACCTTAATGGAAGTGGCGTTAACGGTGTTGTCATCTGTGTAGCAGCTCTTAATGTAACCAAGTCCTGTAACAGGAGCCTTACCGCTCTCATCTCTTTCAGTGGTGCTGAGGGTTCTATCTGCAAATGTGAGAATTACCTCACCCT
>CAMHRD010000036.1 GCA_946187365.1 uncultured Bacteroidales bacterium | reverse complement strand
TGTAGAGGATGTGGAGGGTTGGGTAGTTGGCGTGGAGCGGGCCGTTGATGCGGCCTATGAAGTAACGGCTTCTATCCAACGAATAGGTGGTTGTGGAGGCTGAGGTGTAGTAACTTGTTGTTGTGCTGGAGTTTACACCGCAGAACCACATGGCGTATTTCTTCCACTCTTTGAGTATCTCCGTTCTATTTTTGTTCACCATCTTCTGTACGGTGCTGGAGATATCTCCGGAGTAATAGCTTAAAGATCTGTTAATTGCACCCACTGCATTGCCTGTTGTGTTAACATCGTCCAGCGGGGTGTAGTAAACATAACTAGATGTATCTTTCTCTCTGTAAGCAGGATAGAGGTATTCAGGGAAGTAGGCGTTAAGGTCTGAAACGGTGGCATCTGAGGTAACGAAAGGCAGATAGTAAGTTGCCTTGCCTACAATAATCTTTGAAGGATCATATCCCATCTTTGCAACCCATCTGTCTATGGTATCCTTCAGAACTGCAGGGTCTACGAAAGGCTTCAATCCTCCAATTCCCTCTGCATAGATATACTCTTGCGGGAGGCTGGTTTCCAGTGGTTTGGAGCTGTATGTTGAGAAGTTCTGAATTACGCCGCTGGTTACAACCAGAACTATGGTGGTGTCTTTTCTTGGAAGTCCTTCTGACCAGGTTGGCTGGAAGTTGAAGGTTACATACATTGAACCGCTTGAAAGGTCAAATGCGTTCAATCTTCCGCCGTTGATTCCCTCCTGCGGATTCTCCACGGTGAAGAGCAGTCCCTTAAACTTCTTAATGAAGACGGTGTTGGAATCCAACTCCGCCTGTGTGGCTTTGAGAATCTCTCTTCCAAAGCTGTTTCTCAGGCGAACATGGAGTGAATCTCTTCCGGTGTAAACTACTCCGCCGCTGTCTATTGGGGTGTGAATCCAGTCGCTCTCTTTAAGGTCTGAACAATATCTGTAGGTGGTATCTACCACTCGGTTCATTCTGTAAACGTGCACGTTCTGAGGCAGACCGTCCTGTGCAGGGTTGGTGATAGTCTTGGAATCTATCGGGATAGCAATATGAATACTCTTTATGATTCTGTCCTTTCCAAGGTCTGCCCCCTCGTTATAAGGTGCATAGTTGGTTGCAAAAGAGAAGGTTGAAAGGCCGTAAGGCTCTGTTCTCAAAGCTCCCAAATAGGCGTACTCGGAGTTGAGTGACTGCAATGAGTCCATCATCTTGTTCTGCAGCGGCAGATGGAATGTGACGGACTTCAATATAAGCTGATGGTCATCCGGGATGTTGTTGGCTCCCAGAGTTCTATCTACAGTTATACAAGAAGTGGCTGAAAAACACGCAAATACAGCTAATAATATTGCTCCTGCACGTAACTTGGAATGCATTACTCTTTCAAAAATTTTCCGTAAAACTTAATATATCTGTTTGTATACGCTGCGGTGTTTCCCTCTGCAATGTCCGTGCACGTGAGTGTAGGAATCTTAGATTTTGCGGCAAAGTCCAGAACCTCTTTGCTGACTCCCTTGCTTGCCACAATCACACCGTCCGAATACTTCACCGCCAGTTTAGCAAGATTTATGCCAGTAGGGGTGTTCAGAAGATCTGCGTCTGCCGGTTTCATACCGCCCATAAGGGTTTTCTTTGCAAAGGTGCCGGAGAAGCGCTCTTTGGAGACGTCATCATAAAGGGAGGTGATAACCTTGCAGTCTGTGAATATCGGATCTGATTTGAAGGTCCGTTTAATGTACATTGGAACCAGGTTGGCCAGCCATCCGTTGCAGTGAACTATGGTTGGTTGCCAACGAAGTTTCTTTACGGTCTCCAGGGTTCCGCGGGCAAAGAGGATGGCCCTCTCATCATTGTCTGCAAAGAACTTGTCCTGCTCGTCTCTAAAGAGAAATTTGCGTTTGAAATAGTCTTCATTTTCAATGAAATAGACCTGCATCCTGGCCTGTGCAATAGATGCCACCTTAATAACCAGAGGGCGGTCCAAGTCATTTACAACTATGTTCATTCCGCTCAGGCGGATAACCTCATGGAGCTGATTGCGCCTTTCATTGATTATGCCAAACTTAGGCATAAAAGACCTTATCTCCATGCCTGCTTCCTGAGCTGCTTGCGGCATATATCTGCCTACAATGGCTACAGGGGAGGCTGGGACGTAAGGAATAATCTCCGAACTGATGTACAAAATTCTTACAGGCGCTTTCATCCGTAAAATAGTTTAGGCAAAGATAGTAAAAATTTTAATATTTCCTCTGATTTTATATCTTTGGCGGTTGGATTATATGGACAGGAAGGAAAAAAGGAGTCTCAGACGGCGTTTTATGCGCTCTTACGTCTCATCTGTAATAAGTATCTCTCTGGTGCTTTTTCTGGTGGGGCTCTTTGCTTTGATGGCCGTTGGGGTAAGCCGTGTCTCCGCCTACTTTAAGGAGAACGTGAAGATATCTGTAATCCTTAACGAGAACGTGGGTGATGCACAGGCGGAACAGTTGGCGCTGAACATTGGAGCCATGCCTCAGGTGGCCGCTGCGGAGCTTATCTCTCAGGAGCGGGGAACTGAGGAGATGAAGGATTTTCTGGGCAAAGAGTTTCTGGATCTATTTGAATCCAACCCAATTCCGGCCTCTATTGACCTCCAGCTGAAAGAGGCTTATTTTCATCCCGATAGTATATCTCACCTGAAGGGGATTCTGCTGGAAGACCCAATGGTGGAGGATGTAGATTATCAGGAAGGAATAATCAAGACCATTAACAAGAACCTCCGTCTGGCGGGACTGGCCTTTATTGTTTTTGTGGCGCTGCTTGCCTTCATCTCCGTAGTGCTTATAAACAACACCGTGCGGCTGAACGTTTTCTCTCACCGCTTCTCCATCCGCACCATGCAACTGGTAGGCGCAACTCCCGGCTTCATCCAGAGGCCGTTCCTTTACAACGCTCTGATACAGGGGGCAATAAGTGCGCTCATCGCGATAGCCGCATTGGCCTTTGTTGTCCACTTTATTGTGCGGCAGTTCCCTCAGGCATCTGCTCTTTCCGGCACTGAAACTCTCTGCTATGTGGGGGCGGGTGTACTGCTTCTTGGTATCTTGATTTGTTTTATTTGTACATTTGCGGTCGTAAAAGAGATGACACAACTCTCTTACAACAAGCTATATTATTAAGTATGTCTGACAACAAAAATAATTTTGCACTCCCTAAGAGGAACGTGGGATGGATAATAGCGGGCTTTGCCGTTATGGTTCTTGGCTATATCCTAATGGTAGGAGGCGGCAGTTCTGAGCCAAGCCGGTTTTCACCGGAGATATTCAGTTTCCGCAGGTTGGTACTGGCTCCTATCGTGATAATAATTGGGGTAGTGGCCGTTACGGTTGCTATAATGAGGTGCAAAACAAAAGAGAAAGAAAAATAATTAAATATGAGTTGGTTACAGGGATTGATCTTAGGTCTTGTTCAGGGTCTGGCGGAGTTTCTGCCTATAAGCAGCAGCGGCCACCTTACCATTATGCAGGAACTTTTTGGAATTGGCGGAAGCGAGAACCTTACATTTGATGTGGCTGTTCACGTTGCTACCGTTTTGAGTACGTTGGTTGTCTTCTTCAAGCCAATCTCCAACCTTACTAAAGGTGTCTTTACCAAGGGATTTAACAAGGAGAAGGATTATGTTCTGAAGATTATAATCTCCATGATTCCTATTCTCATTGTGGGTCTCTTCTTTAAAGACTGGGTTGAGAGAATCTTTGATACTGAGAGAGTTGCACGCCACACCGGAAACGGTCTGCTGGTTGTTGGAATCATGCTCATAGTTACCGCAGTTCTCCTTTTGGTGAGCGAGATTATCTCTGCAGTAAGAGACCTCAAGCACGGAAGCGATGCCGAGGCCAGAGCTCAGAAAATTGCTGACAGGATGACGGTTAGCGATGATATGACCGCATCTGAGAAGCGTAAGATTTTCTCAATGCAGAACGGCATCAACTACTGGCAGTCTTTCATAGTTGGTATAGCTCAGAGCTTTGCAGTGCTGCCTGGTCTTTCCCGTTCAGGTGCCACAATAGCAACCGGTCTTATGGCAAAGGTTAAGAAGACCTCCATTGCACAGTTTGCATTCCTTATGGTGATTGTTCCAATTTTGGGCGAGGCCTTTTTGGAAATCATTAAGGGAATCAAAGCGGGTGCAGGTACTTTTGTCTTCTCACTTCCAGTAGTTTGCGGATTCTTTGCGGCATTCATCTCAGGAATGTTTGCCTGCTCAATGATGGTTAAACTGCTTAAGAAGTTCAACTTGTACAGCTTTGCAGTTTACTGCTTCATAGTTGGAGTTCTCTGTATAGTACTTCCTTACGTTCTTAAATAGTGGCCCTCTACTACTTCATAGCAGACTCGCATCTTGGGCTTGATTACAAGGATCCCAAAGAGAGGGAGAAAAAGTTTGCCTCCTTCTTAGAGTCTCTGCCTGAGGATACTAAAGAGGTCTATCTGCTTGGAGATATCTTTGATTTCTGGTTTGAATACAAAGATCTCTACCCTGCAGGATTTGCAAGAACGCTGGGTGCAATTGCCTCACTCATAGACCGCGGCGTGAAGGTTCATTTCTTTAACGGAAATCACGATATCTGGACATACCGCCATCTGCAAAATGAGATTGGCGTAATAATGGAAAAGCAGCCGCTGGTTGTGGAGATAGAGGGCAAGAGATTCTGCCTTGGCCACGGAGATGGCCTCTGGCATAATCCGTTTACCTATAGAGTTTTGCAGTGGTTCTTCAAGTGCCGTTTCAACCAGGTGTTCTGGGGCGGAATTATTCCTCCTCGCTGGTTCTTTAAGCTGGGTCACTCCTGGAGTAAGCACAACCGCCTTACCCGTTTTGAAAAGAAGGATGCAGCAGAGATGGAGAGGGATACTCAGAACATAAAGAGAGACTCTCTCGGTTGGGCAGAGGAGTTCCAAAAACAACTTGCTGCAAAGGGTGAAAAGCCGGTAGAACACTTCATCTTTGGGCACTTCCATACGCCTTTCACTCAGGCTATTCCGGCCGGCGGGGACCTCTCCATCCTGGGTGACTGGATCCACAATCCAGACTACCTTCTCTTTGACGGCGTCACGTTGAAACGCATCACTCTTTGATAGTTTTATTAGTTGGAAATAGAGAAAAGTAGAAAGCGTCGAACCCGCCGGATTGATAGAGCACTACAAGGTCCTCTACGGGGCGGTCCTCCCCGAATTTATCGTATGGTTTCTTGAGGTCGTTACCAAAGATTCTTGCAATGGTTTGCCAGAAGCCGGCGGAAAGACGGCCACGGTACTCCCTTATTATGTAGAATGACGGCCTTCCCATCTCCCTGTCTACCAGTTTCATAAGAAGACGGCCCTGAGAGATGGTCATATTGCGGAGCGGTTTTTCAAACTGCTTGAATAGCTTTTTTTGATAATTGTTGAGATATTGTTCTCTTTCTCGTTCTGAGAAGTCATTAGTTGCTAGGACGCTGTCTGCCTCTCGGATTATTTCTCTGGCCTGCAGTGCATAAGGATAGACTACTTTAAAGTTATATACAAGGCGGCGGTAACGTCTCCAATCCTTTGACTGACGGCGGGTTCTCTTAATCTGATCAAACTTAAAGATTGGCGGAAGTTCGGCCACAAAGACGGTGTCTCCGTTTATGACCTGGTAGCGCATTACGGTCCACTCCGCTTTGCCCATCACGTGCGCCTTCTCTCTGTCCAACTTTCTTTGAAAAGCCTCTCTCTGTTTGATTCTCTTTTCAATAGCCTCCTTGTCTTCCAGAATCCTATCCTTCTCACTCTTAGAAACTTGAATAGTGTCCCTTCCGTTGCTTTGGGCAAAAGTTTTTCCTCCGCTCTGGGCAAAAAGAGCGGATGCGGCAAAAAGCAGTGCCGCTGATGTGACGGAAATGTATCGCGAGAAAAGTTTCACAACTCAAAGTTACAGCAAAAAGCGGGCAAAAGGCGAGTCAAAAATTGTTATATTTGTAGTAAAGAAAAAAATAATGGATAACTTCTTTCATTTTCAGGGTTTTACTCCATGGGTCTTCCTGGTGGATTTTGGAATGCTCTTTGGGCTGATGCTCTTGGGCAAACTGATTAGGGTTAAAGTTTCGCTCATTCAGAAACTCTTTATTCCGCCGAGCCTGCTGGCCGGACTTATGGGTTTGGCTCTAGGACCCAACGGTTTGGGCTGGCTACCCTTCTCCTCAAACCTCTCTTCATACGCAGCGGTGCTGATTGCTCTGGTATTCTCAACCCTGCCGTTCTCATCTCAGAAATCCTCTGTGAAAGAGGTGGTTAAGAGAGTGGGCCCTATGTGGGTTTACGCTCAGTTGGGTATGCTTCTGCAGTGGGGCGTTATGGGATTGCTTGGTATCTATCTCTTTAAGAGCATCTGGCCAAGCCTTAACAGCGCGTTCGGTGCAATGCTCCCTACCGGATTCTATGGCGGTCACGGAACGGCGGCTGCTATTGGAACAGCATTCGAGCATGTGGAGGGAGCAATGAAGTGGGAAGATGCAATGACACTGGGTATGACTACCGCTACGGTGGGTGTTGTGATGGCAATTGTGGTGGGATTGGTGATTATAAAGTGGGGTGCCAAACATCATCAGACTCAGTTCATTGCAGACTTTAAAGATCTTCCTCACGAGCTGAGGACCGGTCTGCTTCCTAAGGAAAAGAGAGGGACGCTTGCTGAGTGTACTACCTCTTCAATATCTATTGAACACCTTACCTTCCACTTTGCAATTGTCTTCTTTGTTGCAATACTGGGCTACATTATGAGTGTGGCTGTAAAGAACTGGTGCTCCGGACTTTCTGCTCCTTATAACGGGTTGGAACTTCCGGTATTCTCCTGCGCTTTCATTGCGGGTCTTATCATAAAGAAACTCTTTGACGTTGGAAAAGTATCTGATTATGTCTGTGCAAAAACAATTCAGAGAGAGGGTAGTTTCTTTACGGATCTGCTTGTTACATGCGGAGTTGCATCAATCAAGATAGGTGTGGTGGTTAAGTACTGGCTGCCTCTGCTGGTTCTGATTCTTGTAGGAGTTCTAGTTGTATTTGCAATTACCTTCTACTTTGGAAAGAAGCTTTCAAACAACTACTGGTTTGAGAGGTCTATCTTTGCATGGGGCTGGTGGACAGGCACTATGGCAATGGGTATTGCGTTGGAGAGAATTGTGGATCCGGAGATGAAGAGCAAGACTATGGATGATTATGCGCTGGCATATCTGCCTATTGCGCCTGTGGAGATAATTTTGATTACGCTTGTACCAATCTCATTCACAGCGGGGTGGGGCGGTCTGCTTATGTGGATCTGTCTGGCGCTGAGCGTTGTGCTCATCCTACTAGCCCGTGCTATGAAGTGGTGGAACAAATAAAATATCAGATAGTTATAAAGATGAAAAAAGGTTTTCTTTCTCTGTTGGTTATTCTTTTTTGTGCATCTGTTGGGTTTGCTCAGAACGCACGCAATCTTACGGACGAGCAGTATATGGCTCTTGCAGACAGTATTCACAAGGTTGTGATATCCTTTGATACACACGTAGATACGCCATCCTATACTTTGCATCCGGACGGTCACTTTACGGTGGCTAAGGGTCAGGTAAGTTTCTCTCTTATGGAGAAGGGCGGATTGGACGGTGCCTTCTTTGCCGTCTTTCTGGATCAGGGACCTTGGCAGAATCAGCAGTCACTTGACTCTGCTTACAACTGGTGCAAAGATGAACTGCTGGCCTGGAAGGATTATGTTAACAAGAACAATTCAGATGTTGCAGAGATTGCATACAGCGTGGCGGATGTTCGCCGTATTAAAAAGGAGGGGAAGAGGATTGTGGTACTCTGCATTGAGAACGGTTACCCGGTAAGGACTCTTTCAGATTTGGACGAGTTTCAGAAGATAGGTGTACGCTACATTACTCTATCTCACAATACGCCAAACCAGATTTGTGACGGCAGCCGTTATCCGGGCAAGGCATACTGGCACGGCCTCTCTCCGTTCGGACGTCAGGTGGTGGAGCGTATGCAGCAGATTGGAATAATGGTGGATGTTTCTCACGTCTCCACGGAGTCTCTGATGGATGTGCTTAAAGTGGTGAAGGCTCCTGTGATTGCCTCCCACTCCGCCTGCAAGGCACTTAAACCATCCCAGACAAGAGACCTCACGGATGATGAAATCCGCGCTATTGCGGCAGTAGACGGCGTTATTCAGGTGGGAACCGGCCGTTTCTTCCTCTCAGATGACCTTCCTTCTCACAAGGTGGGGGTAAAGATTCTGGCAAACCACATAGACCATATAAAGAATATAGTGGGGGCCCGCTATGTTGGGCTGGGGACAGATTTTGACGGCGGCGGAGGCGTGGTTGGACTGGATAACGCATCGCAGATGAAAAACCTAACCGTAGAGCTTCTGAAG
>CAMHRD010000035.1 GCA_946187365.1 uncultured Bacteroidales bacterium | reverse complement strand
AATCCGTTTGCACGGGTTGGTGAGAGGTTCTCTTTTAGTCCAATCTTCTCAATGAAACTGAGGTCAGACTCTAAAATATCTTTAGGAGACTGACCGTTATAAACTCTTATTAGCAAGGAAATTATTCCCTTTGTAATTATGGCGTCACTGTCTGCGGAAAAGTAGAGCAGCCCCTCCTCTTCTTTGCAGTTTAACCACACTCTGCTCTGGCATCCCTTTATGAGGTTCTCATCCTTTTTTGCAGACTCCTCAATAACAGGAAGGCTCTTCCCCAAATCTATAATATACTGGTATTTATCCATCCAGTCATCAAAGATTGAGAACTCTTCAACTATCTGATTTTCTATCTCTTTAATTGTTGCCATTTCTCTTAACGTAACATCTGCAATGCTCTTTGCAAACATTGTACAAAATAATCCGCCTCCTCTAAAGTATTGTACGGAGCAAAGGAGACACGCAGCGCAGAAGTTGCTCCGAATGAGTTAATTAGCGGCTCTGCACACATAAGTCCGCTGCGCACCGCAACACCCATCTTATCTAAAATCTGAGCTGTATCTCCTGCATTTACTCCCTTAACGTTGAGGGAGAAAATAGGATGTTTCAACTCCAAATTCTCCGGAACGCCGTATATCTCAACATCTTCAATCCGCGATAGCTTTTCCATCATAAATGAGACAATTGCTCTCTCCTCTTTTTTGACCTCTTCACCTACTATTCCCCCTCTCAAATACTCTGCAGTTTCAAGTGCTGGAAGCAGTGATGAGGCACCGGTAAAGTTTGGAGTGCCCGCCTCAAATTTAAGCGGTAGGGGAGCGTATGTAGTCTTCTGATACGTAACGGTTTCCACCATATCTCCTCCACCCATATACGGCGGCATCTTCTCCAGATGCTCTCTCTTTCCGTAAAGCACGCCAACTCCTGTTGCACCGTAAATTTTGTGAGCGGAAAAGGCGTAAAAATCACAATCCATTTTCTGCACATCTACCACAGAATGAACAACGCCCTGCGCACCGTCTACCAACACAGGAATATTCTTTTTATGCGCAATCTTTATTAGCTCCGCCGTAGGATTTTCCACACCCAAAACATTGGAGACCTGAGTGAGCGCAACAATCTTAACCTCCTGTGTTAAAAGGCTATCTGCCAGATTGGTGCAAAGGTTACCTGAGCTATCTATCGGGAGAACTTTAATGCTTGCACCTACTCTCTGAGCGGCAAGCTGCCACGGCACAATGTTGGAGTGGTGTGAATCTGCCTCAATGAGCACGGCATCTCCCTCTTTTAAGAAGGCACTGCAAAAGCTTGATGCAACGAGGTTTATGGAGGCGGTGGTTCCGCTTGTAAAGATGATGTTCTCTCTCTGCGGAGCGTTTATAAATGAGCGCACCTTTTCACGCGCAGCCTCGTATGCCTCAGTTGCAAGATCCGAAAGAGCGTACATTGAACGGTGAACGTTGGCGTTCTTGTTTACCATTGCACCGGATATAAACTCCAAAACCTCTCTGCTCTTTTGAGTTGTGGCTGCGTTATCCAAATAAACAAGCCTGCGGCCGTTCATACTTGTCTCCAATGCTGGGAAGTGTGAACGAACCTCAGAAATTATATTTTTAGCGCCTTCCATAAAAATCAGCGCAAAAATATGCAATCTTTTGATTATTTTTGCTCTATATGAACAAAACTGTTTTAATAACCGGAGCAACTAGCGGAATTGGAAGAGCTTGCGCCGTTAAGTTTGCAGAAGGAGGTTACCGTATAATCCTAACCGGAAGGGGAAAAGACAAGCTGGCAGATGCTGAAAAGGAGGTTAAAAGTGCCGCTGCCGGGGCGGAGGTTTATTCTCTTTTGTTTGACGTAAGAGATAACGCTCAGGTGGTTGCTGCTATAGAGTCACTGCCTGAAGAGTGGAAGAACATTGATGTTTTAATCAACAATGCAGGACTGGCGTTAGGCCTTGACCCTGAGTATGATGGAGACGTCAATGAGTGGGATACAATGATAGATACCAACATCAAAGGACTGCTCTATATGACCCGCGCCGTAGTGCCGGCAATGATAAAGAACGGTAGGGGTCATATCATCAATATAGGTTCCGTTGCAGGTGATGCAGCCTATGCAAACGGAAACGTTTACTGTGCAACCAAGTCCGCCGTTAAAGCCCTAAGTGACGGACTGCGTATAGAGTTGACACATACTCCGTTACGCGTTACCAATCTTAAGCCCGGATTGGTGGAGACCAACTTCAGTAACACGCGTTTCCACGGAGATCTGGCCAGAGCCAAAAATGTGTACAAAGGAATTGAACCTCTCACAGGTGCTGATATTGCGGATGTTGCATACTTTGCCGCATCTGCTCCTGCACATGTTCAGATTGCAGAGGTTCTCATTCTTGCTACACACCAGGCCGGTGCCACGGTAGTTTGGCGCAATGAATAGCGCTGTAAATGAAAGGATAACAACAGACACAATTATGTACGATTACATCAAAGGAACTCTGGAGGAGAGCACTCCAACACGCGCCGTTGTTGAAGCGGGCGGAATAGGGTACTCTCTGGAAATTTCTCTACAGACCTTTACCCAGATCCAAAATGCAAAAGAGGTTAAGCTCTATATCTATTACCATGTAAAAGAGGATGTTGCACTGTGGTACGGGTTCAGCACCAAGGAGGAGAGAACAATGTTTCTGCTGCTTATTAACGTAAACAGCATTGGTCCGAATACAGCCAGAATGATACTCTCTTCAATGACCACGGATGAACTCCGTACCGCCATTCTTTCAGATGATGTAAACAGAATAAAGGCGGTTAAGGGAATAGGACTTAAAACCGCACAAAAGGTTATCATTGAGCTGAAAGACAAGATTCAAAAGGGTGCGGATGCCTCCACTCTTCCTCTTGGAACCGTTGCCCGTCCTGCCGTTGCAGAAGAGGCAATAGGGGCCCTTGTTATGCTGGGCTTTACAAAGCAGGCTTCAGAGAAAGCGGTTTCAGATATCTACAAAGAGAACTCATCTTTGGGAGTAGAGCAGCTTATTAAGCTGGCACTCAAGAGAATGTAATCTCCGTCTTTTATGGGAGAGGTTAAACAGAATTCACTTAAAGCCTGGATTTTAGCGGCAAGACCAAAGACCTTGGCTGGTGCCGCCGCTCCCGTTTTTGTAGGCTGGGCGCTGGCTCTGTTTTTCACAAAAGCTGCACCTCATTTCTTTGGAGATTTTTTGTGGATACCGGCAATTTTGTGTCTGCTCTTTGCCCTTCTGATGCAGATAGATGCAAACTTCATTAACGATTATTTTGACTTCAAAAAGGGGACAGACACATCCGAGCGTCTGGGGCCTGAAAGAGCCTGCGCACAGGGGTGGATAACCCTGCGTGCAATGAAGGTTGGAATAACGGTAGTAACCGTTTTGGCCTGCTGCACCGGACTGCCTCTGATTATCTACGGCGGATGGTGGCTGGTGATAGTGGGAATTGCCTGTGTAATAGGGGCTTTCCTCTATACAACCTACCTCTCCTACAGGGGTTGGGGAGATCTTTTGGTGGTGATTTTCTTTGGCGTGGTGCCGGTATTTTTCACGCAGTACGTGATAACAGGAGGTGGGGAGTGCTATAAGGGATTTATGGCGGAATTTGTTGTTCTTTTAGCAGGCCTGGCAGTAGGTTTTGTTACAGATAACCTTTTGGTTGTCAATAACTATCGCGATAGAGAAACAGATGCAAAAACGGGCAAAAAAACAATAATTGTACGGTTTGGAGCAAAGGCGGGAGAAAGGCTTTATCTCTTTAACGGAATTGTGGGAATATTGCTGGCATCTATCTCCGTTTTCATTCTAAATATCTGTTATTCAGAGTGGCTGAGGTATTTGATTGACCCAAGATGTTTTATTCCTTTCCTCTTTTTGCCGTTTCTGATTGCCGTTTACATCAAAATGGTAAAAATCAACAAGGGCAGAGGGCTTAACGCCGTGCTTGGGGCTACTTCTCGCAATATTTTAATTTTCAGCATTTTGCTCATTATTGCAATTCTTTTTATTACCCCTCTGTTTTGTGTTGTCTCTTAAATTTCATAATTTCGTATGCTTTTTAAGTCAAATATTTTAAAAGATTTTAGATATGAACATTCCTGCAAATCTCAAGTATTCAAACGATCACGAGTGGGTGAGCGTTGAAGGTAACATTGCAACAGTAGGTATCACAGACTTTGCTCAGAGCGAGCTGGGAGACATTGTATTTTTGGATATCACCTGCGAGGGCGAGACTCTTGCTGCCGGAGAGCAGTTCGGTAGCATTGAGGCTGTTAAGACCGTTGCCGAGGCTCTTATGCCTGTTAGCGGAAAAGTTGTGGAGATTAACCCAGACCTGGAGGGTGCTCCTGAGAGTGTTAACAAGGATCCTTACGGAGCCGGCTGGCTGATTAAGGTTGAGATGAGCAACCCTTCTGAGGTTGACGCTCTGCTGGACGCTGCAGCTTACGAGGCAATCTGCAAGTAATGAACAAATGTTCCTTTGGGAGTGACAACCACTCCGGTGTTCATCCGCAAATCCTCAAAGCCATAGAGAGGGTTAATGAGGGCTATTGTTTCGGATACGGAGAGGACGGTTACACCGAGGGAGTTTTAAGACAAATTGAGGCCTTGCTGGGTAATGACTGCAAGGCTCTTTTTGTGCTCAACGGAACCGGGGCAAATGTGGTTTCACTGTCCTCTTTCCTGGACTCTTTCAGCACCGTTCTTGCACCCTCTTGTGCCCATATTCTGGAGGATGAATGTGGCGCCGTAGAGAGATTTTCCTCCTGCAAAATTACCCCGCTTCCGCACATAGACGGCAAGGTTGTTTTTGATGAAGTTAAGGCTGCTCTCTGTTTTGGAGACCAGCATAAAGTTCAGCCAAAAATTCTCTCCATTTCCCTTCCTACGGAGTTTGAAACGCTCTACACCAGGGAGGAGATTAAGGCCCTTGCTGAGCTTATGCATTCTGTTGGCGGATACCTCCACATTGACGGTTCCAGAATCTCAAATGCAGCCAGCGCAATGGGATGCTCCGTTAAGGAAATCACATACGATTTGGGCTGTGACGTGCTCTCATTCGGAGGAACCAAAAACGGACTTTTGATAGGGGAGGCCGTGGTGATTTTCAACCTCAAGAAGAACCGGAAAATTGCAGATAACCTCTGCTTTGTAAGAAAACAGGCAACCCAGCTCTACTCCAAAAACCGCTTTATTGCGGCACAGTTTGAGGCCTATTTGAAGGATGATCTTTACCTGCAGATGGCCTCTCACTCAAACCGGATGGCAAAGTATCTGGAGAGTTGCTTAAGAGAAAAACTTGGCGGAAAGATTCAGATAACCCGTCCGGTTCAGACCAACGGAGTTTATCTATCTCTGCTTCCGCTCTCAGACGAGGCAATAGATGCCCTGCGGAAAAAGTACATTTTCTACATCTGGGACAACAGAACAAAGGAGGTCAGACTTATGTGCTCCTTCAACACCCAAAAGGAGTTCATAGATGAGTTTATTGAGGATTTAAGCAAAAAGGGGCTGTTTTAGCCCCTTTTTCTTTTTCTATGACTCCTTACCTGGTTTTATAGCCAATCGTTGAAAATAGGCCCCTTTTTGTGGCCTATCTTTTTTGACGTTTTCACGTGGAACATAAACACCTATTTACGTATTATTCAGAGTGTTATTTCTGGTGAATTAAAGTATTGGTTTAAATAAACACCATTTTTGGAGTGGTGGTGAATGGGCCTCAAATTTAGCATAAATTAAAACTTTAGGTAACTCTAAATAACAAACTTATTAACAATTGTTTATGTTATGTTGACCTAAAGAAAAAAATCAGGATTTTCAGCGTCCAAAATAGACCAATAAAACGGAAATATCTGCGGGAGAAACTCCGGATATTCTTGAAGCCTGTGCAATGGTGGCCGGTTTGTACCTCATTAACTTCTGGCGTGCCTCCATTGAAAGTGATGTAACGCGCGTAAAATCAAAGTTTTGCGGTATTTTCAACCTCTCCAGGCGTGCAATTCTCTCGGCTACGGCCTGCTCTCTGGCTATATAGCCTCTGTATTTGACGGCTATCTCTGCAGCGTCTATAAGTTCCGTGGAAAGGGTGTCCTTAAAAAGCTTCTTGTTACCTATGGAGAACCCTGCAGGGCGGAACGGCAGGTTCATACCCCTTTCTCCGGCAGATATTGGATAGCTATTTTCCAGATTTTGAGCCAGTTGCTTAATTTCCGTTCCACGCGGAACTACGGGCAGCAGCCTCCTTAATGAGACCTCTGGCCTGTTAAGCAGAGCGGAGGCCTTCTTGCCCTCTTCCAGAGTATCTGAACCAAGGGCTTTAAGCACTTTGTTTGCCTTTGCAGGAGTTATCTTATCCTCATCCAGAATCTTTATAATCTTATCCAGTGTGGTGTATTTATCCTTAACCAGGCGGTAGCGTTCATCTGTGGCAAGGCCCAGTTTGTAGCCAATAGGGGTAAGTCTCTGGTCTGCGTTATCCTGGCGCAGGAGTATTCTGAACTCCGCTCTTGAGGTAAACATTCTGTACGGCTCGTCTACCCCCTTTGTAATAAGATCATCTATAAGGACCCCAATATAGGAGCTGTTTCTGCTAAGAATAAGCGGCTCCTGTTTCTGCACGGCGAGTGCCGCATTGAGGCCAGCCATCAATCCCTGAGCGGCAGCCTCTTCATAGCCTGTGGTTCCGTTAACCTGGCCTGCAAAATAGAGCCCTCTTACCTGCTTTGACTCCAGTGATATGTTGAGCTGCGTTGGTGGAAAATAATCGTACTCTACGGCGTAGGCAGGGCGGTAGATTTCTACGCTCTCAAACCCCTCAATTTTCCTCAGCGCCGCCATCTGAATATCCATAGGCAGAGAGGAGGAAAATCCTTGGAGATAGTACTCGTTTGTATTCCATCCTTCCGGCTCCAAAAAGAGAAGATGCTGATCCTTTCCGGCAAAGGTTCTCAGTTTATCCTCTATGCTCGGACAGTAACGCGGACCTATTCCCTTTATCTTTCCGGAAAAGAGCGGGGAGTCTTTGAATCCCTTCTCCAAAATGGAGTGGACCCTCTTGTTTGTGTGAACCAAATAACAGCACTTTTGAGAGACGTTCATCTGTACGGATGAGGGAACATTCAAAAAGGAGAATCTCATTGGATTTTCATCCCCTTTTTGGACCTCCAGAGCCTCTAAATTTACGGAGCGGATATCTATCCTTGGAGGTGTTCCTGTTTTCATTCTTCCGCTCTCAATACCCACCTTTGCCAAAGACTCCGTCAATCCCAGTGAGGCGGGCTCTCCAACTCTTCCGCCCTCCGTGGAGTTACGGCCAATGAACATCTTTCCGCTCAAAAAAGTGCCTGCTGTGAGTATCACTTTTGAGGAGGTAAACTCGGCTCCAAGAGAGGTTTTAACTCCCTTAACAACGTGAGAAAATCCCTTGGTTGGTTTCTTATATTTTTCAATTATGAAGTCTGAAACGGTGTCTTGCCAGATGTGCAGATTTGGGGTGTGCTCCAAAACCCAGCGCCAGTTGAGAATAAAAAACTGGCGGTCACACTGGGCACGGGGGCTCCATACTGCAGGGCCCTTGGAACTGTTGAGCATCCTGAACTGAATGGTAGAGGCATCCGTTACAAGTCCCATTGAGCCGCCCAAAGCATCTATTTCCCTGACAATCTGTCCTTTAGCAATTCCGCCAACAGCCGGATTGCAGGACATCTGCGCTATCTTGTTCATATCCATCGTGATAAGAAGGGTGTTGCATCCCATCTTGGCGGCGGTTGCGGCAGCCTCGCATCCGGCATGGCCGGCTCCTATCACAATTATATCAAAATTCTTAGCCATTCTTTTGGTTTTTAGGTCTGTAGGAGATTTTTATCTCTCCGTTTAAAAAGTTCTCCTCCAACATTTTTAGTGCCTTGTTCTCTGCGCTTCTCATCTTTTTCTGTTGGGTAGGGGTGTGGTCATCCTCTCCGCAAATATGGAGAATTCCGTGAACTATTACACGGCAGAGTTCGCACTCAAATTTTTGAAGGTACATCTGTCTGTAATCCTCTGAATTTGCCAGAACAGTATCAAGGCTTATGAATAGATCTCCGCTTACAATATCCTCAATTCTGTAATCAAACGTTATAATGTCTGTGTAGTAATTGTGACCCAGACACTCATTGTTGAGCTTTAAAATCTCAGGATCCGTGCAGAAGAGCACATTTACCTCGCCAAGCGTTAAACCCCTCTCTTTCAGAACATTATTTATCCACCGCTTTATTATGCGCTTCCCTTTCAAACGGGCTCCGGTATTCTGTTCCAGTATGTTAAACATTGATGTTTTATTGATGTTATTTATTTTGGCCTAAAGCCTCTCTCTTTTATTTTTGTATCAGCAAATTTAAAAAAAAGATATTATGGCTAAA
>CAMHRD010000034.1 GCA_946187365.1 uncultured Bacteroidales bacterium | reverse complement strand
CCAGGGCTCAGACTTTTGCCCCAGGAATAACTTAAAGACTCCATATAATCAATGCCGAGGTTCTGTATGATTCCGTCAGCAGGGCTGATTATAATGTCACCCTCTTTGCCTCCAATGAAGAGTTCTCCGTAGCTCAGTTCATTACCGACATAACTCTGTGGTTTGCAGATAATGTCGTCACCGGCAGATTTTCCGGCAACAGGCCAGGTCAATTGCTGGGCATTCCCGATTGTGCTTAAAGACAACAGTACAATCAGGAGCAAGGAAAAATTGTAAGATTTCATAGTGGGCTGTTATCTTTATTGGTGTAAAGATAACAATATAAAATCAATTACAGATATGAAAACTTTTACACCCAGTACGATAGAGAGGACAACACTATCAGGATTACTCTTGGGCGCCCAGAAATGACCCAGCACGATTGCGAAGAGATTCTCATCCACGAAATGGTTCACGCTTGGCAGAACTATATGGGTTTGTCTTATTGGAGAGATGGTCACAGGGGCTGCTTTATCCGCAAGGCAAATGAAATCAATCAGAAGTCAAATGGATATTTCCACATTTCAAGGTGTGGCAAGCTTGAGAACGGCCACTATCAGATTCATCGTAACACAGACAATGTGAAACTCCTTGTTAAGCATAAAACTCTATTTTGTGCAGATATACAATTATTTACACATTTATCAAATTTAGGTTACCTATTTTAGGTAATGGTAGTATCAACAGGGGGCTTAATAGAGAAATCCCAGCATCCAGAGAGGTATTAACGGCAACATTTTAACGGCTATATTCGTTCAAAATTGGATTTGAGCAAAATATTCTAAATTTGCATAAGCCTAAGTGCTAGGCCTAAAAATAAATAGATATGCTTGTAAACACCACCATCAAAGACCGCATCTGCTACGTGGAAATGCAAAATCCGGATCATTTCAATTGTCTTAGCGAGCAAATGTGCCAAGAACTTGAAAATGCAATACAGTCCGGTTACAAACAGGAGTGTGTAGGTATTGTCATTAAAGCGCAATGCAAAAAAGGAGTGTGGAGCGCCGGACACGACATTCGCGAACTCCCTCAGAATGGGGAAGATCCACTCGCATACGATGTTCCTATGGAGCGTCTGCTCAGGACTATACAGGAGACTGCCATTCCGGTTATTGCTTGTGTAAGCGGAACTGTTTGGGGCGGTGCATGTGACCTCTGCCTTTCATGCGATATGATAATGAGTGCGGACAACGCTACCTTTGCAATTACGCCGGCCAAGATTGGAATACCATACAACGCATCCGGCATAATGCACTTTATCAATCAGTTAGGAATGAACAAGGCACGTGAGATGTTCTTCCTGGCAACACCTATCACGGCGTTGGACGCTCAGAACGTTGGACTTATCAACCACGTTGCGCCGCTTGAGGAATTGGACAACTTCTTGGAAGAACATTTCCTCAATCCGCTACGCCGCAACAGCGTTATGTCCATAAGCGCAATCAAACGCCAGTTCCGTATATTGAGCAAAGCATCAAGCGTTATTCCATCGGAAAGTTTTGAAAAAATAAATGCCTATAGGACAAGAGTTTATAAAAGCGCAGACTACCTTGAGGGAATAAACTCATTCCTGGAAAAACGGGCACCTGTATATAAAGGCAAAGCATCTGATTTGGATACCAGAAATAAATAAACCCTACCGCATACCCCCGCGCTAATCCAACTTTCTAGTGACTTGGATGGAGTTCTTTTGGGTATTGCCGGCCGGGGTGGGAACCTCCCAGGTCCAAACCATGGTGTTGCCGCCCTTGTCTGCGGTAATGACAAATGACTCCTTAAAGGTCTGCTGCTTAATGCTCTCCATAAAGAAGTTCTTTAACCTCTCTTTCTTAATCTCCATGCTGTCTTTCAGGCGTTCAAGGGCAGACTTAGGGAAGTTGCTCACGTCCATATCAAAAGAGAGCAACTCTGCGGTCTTGGAATCATACTCCGTAAAGAGGGTGTCTCCCTTAAGGTCCCAATGACCTTTGAGGCGGAAAGTTAAAGGAGTAACTACAAAGACCTCTGTCTTCTCCTGCGGCAGAAGAATCTGTGCCTGAGTCTCCATCTTAACAGTATGCTCTGATGTTTTGTCCTCTCGGAAGAGATAAATACGCTTGTTGCTGTCACTGAATTCAACCTCCCATGTGCCGTTAATTAGCTCTGCATTAGCCTGTTCCAGATTGTCTTCCGTGTTACGTTTGCGGTACGCTTCTATATCTTTCTCCGTAATATTCATTAACCGCTTGTTCTCTTTGTTCATCCGTTCCAGAAAGACTATGGCCGTTTTGTATGAATCCCTTCTGGAGAAGACCCTTTTGATATAGAGCAGGGTGGCCTTTCTTTTCAGTATTTGTTTCACTATTGCTCTGGATGCATCAGGTTCTGGATTGCCATTATAATCAATCTCTTCCGGATTTAAGTTTTGCATCATCTCCTCATAATCCTCTTTGCTTATTGGCTGGCGGAATACCGGCGCCTCATCCATCATTTTGGCAAGCGAGCGACGCAGATAGTAACAAGACTGTACGTTGTCAAAGAACTGATTGTTTCCCAGGTTCATACGGGCATCCATTCCGCTGTTGAAGGAGTTCTCCTTGGTGTCTGCCTTCCACATCTTAACCCTCAAAGGGTTCTCACACAGATAGTTGAAGATCATATTTATGGTATCCATTCCTACTGTGTTAATCCGTTCCTGATGGGTAAAGAGGTACATAGTAACTTTAAAGAGAGAGTCCTGCTCCGCCAGCTCTTCCTTAAGATCTCTGGAGATTTGATCAATGTCACACACGGCCATAATTGCCGTTTCACGCTGTGCGGCCTGCTGCTTTTTGTAATCTACAAGACGGTTTACACCAAAGGTCAAGCCCACACCTATAGATGTTCCAAGAATGCTTACCAGCAGTGTTTTAACCCAGCCGTACTTTTTTGGGGAACAATTGTTTTCCATACTATTTGAAAACAATACTCTTCAGTATAGGAAGGAATTTCTCTTCCCACTGAGCAGTATCCTCTTCCGGGAACTGGAGACTTCCGGTTACGCCAATCCTATCTTCTTTGAGATAAGTGTAATCCAGTCTTACTTTACCATCCGCAATGGATTTTAGGGTAACCATATTTCCGTCAACCTTAGGCTCTTCACATTTTGCCTCCTGATTCAGGCCGTGTACCATTCCAACCAATCCCTCTCCTGTCACCTTTAACTGACTCTTGGTAGGACCGTCTGTATAGTAATTTGCTGTAAAGAAAATAGAACCGTCTTCACTCTGGGCATTCAGAAGATCACCTGTTTTCCAGGATTCCTTCATGCCGGTTGGAAGCATAACAGAGTAGTTGTCACATTCAAATTTAACACCCTCTTTCAGAGGCTCAACATTGTTACTTGAATTAGAATTAGAACCGCCGCCGCAACTTGCAAACAACATTGCAACTGCAGCCATAGTTAAAACAAAGAATTTTTTCATTTGATTATTTTTTAGTGTTTATTCCAGATTACAACAGAAGGGTAACGGCGGCCTCCACCTTCTCCAGCGGGCAGGTTGGCTCAAAGCGCTCAACCACCTCTCCGTTCCTGTTAATGAGGAACTTGGTGAAGTTCCACTTGATGTCACTCTTGCTTCTCCAATCGGGATCTGCTTTGCTGAACATATCCTCCAGAATGGGGGTGAGTTTGTTCTCTTTGTCAAAGCCAACGAATCCCTTCTGGCTCTTGAGCCAGGTGTAAAGCGGCAGTTCGTTAGGGCCGTTCACGTCACTCTTTTTGAACTGAGGGAAGTCTGTTCCAAACTTCACCTGGCAGAACTCCGTTATCTCATCATCTGTTCCCGGAGTCTGATTTCCAAACTGGTTGCAAGGAATATCAAGTATCTCAAATCCCTTATCCTTGAGCCTTTTATACATATCTTCCAACCCGTCATACTGAGGGGTGAAACCGCATCCGGTTGCCGTGTTTACAATTAGGAGCACTTTGCCTTTGTACTCGGAAAGGCTAACTTCCATTCCGTTCTTTCCTGTTAAGGAGAAATCTGTTACCGTTTTCATTTCTGTTTTATTGTTTACCGTTATGACTTTAGATTCCTTAGGTATGTATCTGGATAGATACACCATTGCCGCAATAAGCAGAACCAGAAGCACAATCTGCCCCAACAGGTTCCTCCGGCTCTTGCTCTTTTTTTTGTTTATTCTCTCCATCTGTTTGGAGAATAATTCTTTATGAGGCTCGCGATAGTTTGCGTCATTCATATAGTTGAGCGTTAGTAGGTCTGTGCATCTGATGGAATTGGCTCCATCTCCTTGGAGATAGCATCAAGCCACTTCTGCGGGTAGCCCGGCCAGCTTGGGGTTACACAGTCGTTAGGTCTGATTGCGGTTTTGAAGGAACCATCCGGGTTCTGTTTCTTCACATTACCGTCCATATACTTTACAAGGAGGTACTCATCCAGTTTCTTAAAGGTCTTGAACATCCTCTCTGCAAACTTGTTAGACCAGTCTGTGAGGTAGAGTTTCACCTTGTCCACATCTTTGCTCTCATTCAAAATTCTGAGGGCGTTGGCATCAATTTCAGGAACAATTCTGAGGGCTCCGTTCTCGTGCTCGTCTATTGCTTTTCTTACCTCCGGAGCAATGTCACAGTAACGGCTGTAGGCAAAGTTTGCTATTCTGTTGAAGAGCCAGAAGGCAGAGGAGTCTGAGTACTTAATCATACTTCCGTTGCCCTCTCTGAAGCACATTGGGGCCTCAACGCCGCTGGAGTAAACCGGTGTGAGTGAGCTGGTTGCAGTATCATCTACGCCAAACCAGATAATTCCGCCAATTACATCAGGCAGCCATCCTCTTGCCTGGCCCAGCAGCCAGAATCCCGTTTGCTGAGTTGCTGCAGAACGCTCAAACTCATACTTCTTTCCGTCCGATGTTGTGAAGGACATTGGTCTCCATCTGTAAGGAAGGTTGAACGGACCTGCTCCCAAATCCTGGCTAAAATCAAACGGAGTGTTCTCAAAGTGATCTCTCATGGCGTCTGCAACTTCCTTAACAGTAAGCGGATGCGCAGGCTTAATATAGAGAGGCATCTTGTTGGCGGGGTTGGTTCCAGCGGCATAGTCTACGTAGAACGCTGCATCCTTGTCTCCAATCTTTCCGCCGCCCAGAATGTTGAAGAAGCTCCAAACGCGTGTTTCACAGCCTCTTAAAGTGCCAAAGCTTGCAGGTGCAAAGGCATCGTTGAAGGAGAACTCGCTCTCCGGCTTATCCTTAGGGAAGTAACCGTTCTCCTTTGCAAACTTCACAATATCTTTTGAATAGAGGCAGTTCTCCGGGTCGTTAAACGGGAAAGTGCTTATCCTTGAGCAGTTTGCATGGCCGGAGATATAGCCGTCCGGAATGCGGATTGCAACCCAGGCTGCACCCTTCAGAAGGTTCTTGCCGTTCTTGTCTAACTTCATTCCCTTGCCCACAATCTCCATAATCCACGCCTCGTTCTTGTCTGCTATTGAGAAGGATTCACCCTCCGAGCAGTAGCCGTACTTTTCCACAAGGTCTGCTATTATCCCAATAGCCTCTCTGGCCGTCTTGGCTCTTTGCAGTGTGATGTAAATGAGTGAGCCGTAGTCCATTATGGCTGTGGTGTCTACAAGGGCCTCGTTGCCTCCAAAGGTTGTTTCCGTTATGATGAGCTGGTACTCGTTCATATTACCCATCGTGGAAAAAGTTCTTGCCACCTGAGGAATCTGCCCATGGTATTTTCCGGTATCCCAATCAAATATCTTAACCATTGAGCCCTTTGGCCACACCTGTCCGTTGTGGTGATAAAGTTCTCCGTAAAGTACGTGAGAATCTGCAGCGTATGTCACCATCACAGAGCCGTCCTTTGAGGCCCCCTTGGTAACAATGATGTTGGTGCAGGCGTTGGCTCTCTCCAGTGATACGCAGAGGAGCATAAGAGCCAGTGCGGAGATTAAATGCAGTCTGTTCTTCATATTTTTATAACTTTGTCTTAACAAATATAGTAAAGATGAAAAGAATTACACTTCTCCTCATAGCAACAATTGTGCTCCTGGGCGCAAATACCGCTTTTGCTCAGGACGATAAAGAGATTACTCCGGAAGAGTATGCAGAAAAGCAGGTAAAGACACTTACCACCAGACTGCAACTTACAGAGTCACAGGAATTCTACGTAGATTCCATCCTCACCCACAACTACGTTGGACTCAAGAAAGATATGGATGACCTCCAGCGCTCCGGAATGCAGGACCCGCAAACCTACCGCCAGTGCAATGAGATGTGGCAGGACAAAACCATTGCCGCAATGAAGAAAGTCCTTGACGAACAGCAGTTTATAAAGTACCTCAAGTACATGGGCAAAGGCAAGGAATACAAGAAAGGCAAGGACGGCAAATACTACCTGAAATCCGAGTTAAAAAAGAAATAGAGCCCCTTCCTCCGCGATAGTTTCCGTCACCAACCATCATTATAAACACACAAAGGGAGTGGCACAGCCGCTCCCTTTTTTTACCATAAGGTAAAATGTATCCCCCAAAAAGATACATTATACCCAAATGCTTGGAGGTAAGCCCTTTTCCTCTTTTATTTGCCAAAAAAAACACAAAAGCTATGTTAAACACTTGTATACAAACTCAAAACAACTATATTTGCTGTAAAAATTCATTAAAATTCGCAGAAACAACGAATATGACAACAAAAATAAAGCAAATTTTAGACTTGTCACCTCGCAATTCCGTATTGTTCAGTTCATGGCTTACTGCTCAAAACTTAGATGCCAAAGAACAATACTCATATATGAAGAGAGGGTGGCTAAGTCGCATATCCAAAGGGGTTTACAAACTCAACGGAACAACTCCTACACTGTTGTCTACAATCTCTTCATATAATGAACAACTGGGAAAGCATTGCATAATAGGGGCACATACCGCCCTGGAAATGAGAGGATACTCACATTATCTGTCAATGGGAAAACCAACGGCATACTTATTTACGGAACAAACGGAGAGATTACCCAAATGGCTTCTTGATGGTGATTGGGAGATGAATGTTAGGTATATGATAACGTCATTCCTGGGTGATTCTCTTTTGGGTATAGAGACAATGACCGTAGATCATAATAATCTGTTGGTTTCATCTGCTGAACGTGCCATATTGGAGTGCTTGAACCTGCCGGATGCATCCTCATCTCTGCTGGATATTTATCATATAATGGAGGGTCTTACCACGCTGAGGCCTAATCTGATGCAAACTCTGTTGGAAACCTGTACTTCCTTAAAAGTGAAACGATTATTTCTTTATATGGCAGAAAAAGCCAACCATCCATGGCTGCAATATCTTAACACAGAGAAAATTAGCCTTGGCTCCTCCAGATTTATGGTTACTCCAACCGGCAAATATATCCGCAAATACAACATGACCATATCCAAAGAACTTGTTGAGTATGAGTAATATGGGACCCAATATCTATGCTCGTAAGGTTGAGTTGCTACTTCGCCTCATTCCAATCATTATGGAGGAAGACGTTTTTGCAATACACGGAGGCTCTGCTATTAATCTGTTCTTAAGGGATTTACCCAGATATTCTGTTGATATAGACTTAACGTATATACCGTTATCAGACCGTAAGTCAAGCATTGAAGACATTAACGCTCATCTGTTGTCCATTGAAAATAAAGTATCTCGTTCTTTTAAGGGAATGACAATAGTTCTCAAATTGAGTACATGCAAGTTGTTGTGTGAACATCAGGGAAGTCAGGTGAAAATAGAAGTTAATCAGACCAAAAGAGGCATCTTTGGCGGAGAGATACTGACACTACCGTTGAGCGATAAGGCTCAGAAAGAGTTTTCTCTCTATTGTGAAGCCAAGATAGTACCGTTAACTATGTTATACGGTGGCAAAATTGCTGCGGCTCTTTCCCGTCAACATCCAAGGGACCTCTTTGACGTTAAGTACATGGAGTTCCCTTTAAGCGAATGCAGAGAAGGGATAATCTTCAACCTTTTAAGCAGTGACAGACCTATTTATGAGTCTTTGGCTCCCAACTTAATAGATCAGAGAGAAGTTTTGGAAAAACAATTTTCCGGAATGACAGAAACTCCGTTCACATACAAAGAATTTGAAGCTACCCGTTCAACCCTCATAAAAGAAATCAACTCTTTGCTGACAGAGGAAGATAAACAATTCCTCATTGGTTTTGAATCCAATAACCCTGCTTGGGAGGGTTATGAATTTGAGTATTTCAAAGATTATCCCTCTGTTCAATGGAAACTACTTAATCTTAAGAAATTAGCAAAGCAAAACCCCAAGAAGCTACAAAACGGAGTAGAGTTCTTGAAAACTCACCTCTTTCCTCCGCGATAGTTTCCGTCACCAACCATCATTATAAACACACAAAGGGAGTG
>CAMHRD010000033.1 GCA_946187365.1 uncultured Bacteroidales bacterium | reverse complement strand
TTAATCTATCGGGAGTAAGAGAGCTATTCTCAGGCCCAACCGGAAAGAAGATGCTCTCCAGCTCATGAAAGCCGTCTGCCCTCTTTTGAAAAACATAGAGGCCTATATTGATTTTTGCGGTTGGATATAGGGTAATCTGCTCCATTTTACTTTTGAAGTTGACGGTCCTGGTGCTCAACCAATCTGAAGATTCTGTGCTGAATTTTGCGGTTCTCTTTCTTCACTTCATCAATCTTGTTGGCATAATCTTCAGCAAGTGCATTCCACTTGTCTACAAACTTCCAGTATGCTCCGTCCGGATAGTTTTTGCGCTTATCTTTGGCGTCTGTAAAGTGCTTCTCCTCAGCCTCTTTCCAGCTGTTAAACCTTGCCCAGTTAGGACCCTCTTTTCCTATGCCCAGCCTCAGCGGAATAAAGAAGTTGGAGCAAGGATGGCCCGGAGCAACCCAGGCAATACAGCCACTCTCCAGATTCATCCAACTCCTTAGCTGGAAGATAGTTGAGAGAATGGTAACATCAGAGCAGACTCTTGCAGGGTGTTTGGTCTGGCCCGGAGTAGGACTATCGTGAAGAGAAAGCATGTTTATAAAGTCCTGAACATCAAGCTTGCGCGCAGGTGTGAACATTGGCTCCACTCCGTAAGGGTCGTATGGATAGGTGCCCTCCGTCAGGTAGTCTATCACCAGTTTGTGACGTATTGTGTTGCCCTCTCTTGTAATGAGAGTAGGGTCACTGTAGGCCAGACGGAAATTGAACTCCCGGCGTGAATGAGGGTCAAACCAGCCTCTCTCAACGGCGTAGTCCTCAATATCTTTGGAGCCCATAAAGTTAGCTGTATCAGAGAGATCCACGGTTGTAATGGTGTAATAGTTAGGGATGGCCATCACCTTGTCATCAGGAACTCTCATAGCAACCCAGTGGCGTCCTCTTACAACGGAAACAATCCACCCCTCGTTAGGATCTGCAACGGAGTAAGTTCTGCCGCTGCCCGTATAGCCGTATTGCTCAACGCACTCGCCAATAATTTTTACTGCATCGCGGGCACTCTTAGCAAACTTGGCAACATTCATTCTCACCTCATACAAAACGCCGCCGTCCGTGTAATCCTTTCTATCTTCTCTGGAGTTGCAACCATCTGATGCAATGCATACTCCGTACTCATTCATAGCAGCATCCGCCACACTCATTCCCGGGAATTCAAACCAGATATACTTGGCATTCAGAGCACCTGCCTTAACCTTGGAAGCGGGAGCTTTTAACACACCCTCTCCTGCCTTTTCTACTCCCGATGGTACAACGTAAATATTGAGCATCTGCTCTCCGGAATCATCTTCGTTATGACCGAATATCACACTGCCGTCTTTTGTTGTATTCTTGCCGGCAATAATTGCAAAGCAGTTAAACCCCTCGCCGTCATAGCTTTGCAAAACAGCATCAGTGCGGTTTGAAAGGCTTTTGTTCTGAGCGTCAACATTAATGGAAAACGCCAAAAATAAAAGCGTTAACCCCAGAAGAATACCGGTGCGGGCAAAAGATTTTTTCATATTATGTTCTTTATTAAGATACAACTAAGCTTATCCCACCATCCAAACCAACACGTGGTTTTCAAAGACTTCATACTGCATAGTAAACTCTTCCTCTTCATTCTGCTCCTCTCCGTCTTCATCTACAATATGCTCACTCTTAGGGTATTTGAACACTACGTCTATCTCTCCCTCATCTCTTACGTTGAAGTGTTCAACTTCCATATCCTCAGAGAAATCTACGTTGTGTCTTCCCATACGTTTGTAAAGCGCCTCCTTTGCACACCAGTAGATTGCAAGCTGAGTGTTTCTCTCCTCCATCTTCTCCGGATCATCATCTTTCTCAATAAGATCCTCTCTCTCATCATCGTTGAGCGCTCTCTTCTCCACAGCGGTAAAGTCTCTCTTTACACTCTCAACATCTATTCCAACATCCTCGGTAGGGTGAATAATCACCGCCGCAAACTTATCCGTATGAGTAATGCTTATGTGAGTGCTGTCATTCTCAATATACGGGCTGCCGTTCTCATGGTGACCAATATGCACAGGCTCTTCAAAGAGGCTCTGTACCAGCGCAATAACGGCAAGCTTCTCACGTCTGTGCTGCTCACTTTTGTAAAGAGAAATCTCTTCCAGTTCCTCTTCTCTCTCCTCTTCATCCTTGTTGATAATCTCCAGAAGTTCCTTCTCGCTCTCTGAGATTTCCCAAACGGCAATCACCGCTCCGTTCTTTAATTCCTTTTTAAGATATATTCCCATTTTTCAAATTATAGTCTAGTTTTGCTGTGTGTCACTCTCATCCGTAATCTCTCCCACAATCTCTTCCAGTATATCTTCCATTGTCACAATTCCGTCCATTCCCCCGTATTCATCTATCACGATGGCTAAATGCAACCTCCTCTTTCTCAGTTCTTCCAACAGATCGTTGATTTTCATTGAGCCCGGTACAA
This sequence comes from uncultured Bacteroidales bacterium, assembly GCA_946187365.1. GTDB lineage: Bacteria > Bacteroidota > Bacteroidia > Bacteroidales > UBA932 > Egerieousia. The sequence continues at coordinate 6,074 of CAMHRD010000033.1, read as the reverse complement.
AGTAGGCCTGACGGATATGTTTTCTCCAATCAAATTTTCCGCTGCGGCTCATAATGTAAGGGAGCATATCCTTAATGTAAAGGAAGCCTCTTATATCATCCAGATTGTCTTTGTAAACCGGAAGACGGGAGTAACCGCACTCGGTAGCAATGGATATCACTTCCTCATTTGTCATCTCCATATTCAAGGTCTCCACCTCAATTCTCGGTTTCATAATCTGAGAGACGCTCTTCTTAGGCAGAGAGAGAATCTTATTAAGCAGGCTCTTCTGTTTAACGTCCTCAGCCATAGTCATTTCTACCGCTCCGCTCAGCATCTTGTAAGCCTTCTCCTCCTCCTCTTCCGTAAGGGCTTTGTTGCGGCGTCTTCCCTCAATCACCTTGTCTGTAAGTTTGTCCAACGGAACGGTAATAATCTTCAGAAGTGAAAGCATGCCGCTGGTAAACTTTGCAAACTTCACCGGAGATCTTGTTCCAATGAGTTTAGGCATTGCCTCTCCAAAGAGCACCAGAACAAAGGTTACAACAACGGTGCAGATTATGAACTCCAATACCGGATAGCCTGTAAAATCAAAGAGGCGGGTAAGCAGCAGAGAAGTAAGCAGAACTATTAAGATGTTTACCAGATTGTTAGCCTGAAGTATAATGCTCAGCAGTCTGTTAGGCTGCTCCAACAGATTCATTACCAGTCGGCTGGAGGTGTCCGTTCCCTCCTTAAGTTTCTGCTTCTCCTTAGGAGATAGTGAGAAATAGGCCGCCTCACTTCCGCTCATAAGGGCAGAGAGGAAGAGCAGCAATACAATACAGATGCCTATGAAAATGTTTCCCCACAAATTTCCCGAAAGGGGAGGCACATCTTCCGCAGCGGAAGTAAGGAGTAATATTAACAGATTGGGAGGTTCCAATTCTCTAAAGTGTTGGTTATCGGATGCAAATATATAAAATGTTTTAGCAATTAAGAATAAATGCAACGCAATAGTTTGACAATTAGTATAATAAAGAAAAGCGGTCCGTTGTTTTTGCCGGACCGCCTTTGTGTAACTTTTTAAAACTCAGGGATGTGCGCTGCACGGATTACATCATGCCGCCCATTCCGCCACCCATTGGAGGTACCGGAGCAGGATTCTCCTCCTTCTTGTCTGCAATCACGCACTCGGTTGTCAGGAACATACCTGCAACGGAAGCTGCATTCTGCAGAGCAACTCTTGCAACCTTGGTAGGGTCAATGACTCCGCCTGCAAGGAGGTTCTCAAATTTGTTATCGCGAGCATTGTAACCAAAGTCACCCTTGCCCTCTTTAACCTTCTGGATAATAACGCTTCCCTCTTCACCTGCGTTCTCGCAGATCATTCTCAGAGGCTCTTCCAGAGCGCGTACTATGATGTTGATACCTGTCTGCTCATCGTCATTGTTGCCCTTAAGGCTCTTAAGTGCCTCAATAGCACGGATGTAAGCAACTCCGCCACCTGCAATGATACCCTCTTCAACGGCTGCTCTTGTTGCGTTGAGTGCATCCTCAACTCTATCTTTCTTCTCCTTAAGTTCAACCTCGCTGGCTGCACCTACATAGAGAACTGCAACACCGCCTGCCAATTTTGCAAGTCTCTCCTTGAGTTTCTCACGGTCATAGTCAGAAGTTGTGCTCTCAATCTGCTTCTTAATCTGAGCAACTCTGTCTGCAATAGCCTGTTTGTCACCGGCGCCGTTAACAATGGTTGTGTTCTCCTTGTCAATGGTAATCTTCTCAGCTTTACCGAGCATATCAGGAGTTGTGTTCTCAAGAGTGAAACCTCTCTCCTCAGATACTACAATTGCACCTGTCAGTGTTGCAATATCCTGGAGCATCTCTTTTCTTCTGTCACCAAAGCCAGGAGCCTTAACGGCAGCAACTTTCAGTGTACCTCTCAAGCGGTTGACAACCAGCGTTGTAAGAGCCTCACCATCTACATCCTCTGCGATGATTAACAATGCCTTACCCTCTCTTGCCAGTGGCTCAAGAATTGGAAGAAGGTCTTTCATTGTGGAGATCTTCTTGTCTGTAATGAGGATAGCCGGCTGATCCAAAACTGCCTCCATCTTCTCTGCGTTGGTCATGAAGTAAGGTGAGATGTAACCGCGGTCAAACTGCATACCCTCAACAACTTTCACCTCTGTTGTGGTACCCTTTGCTTCCTCAACGGTAATAACACCCTCTTTCTTTACCTTGCTCATTGCATCTGCAATCAACTTACCAATAACGGCGTCATTGTTTGCAGAGATGGTTCCAACCTGCTCAATCTTAGAGTAGTCTGTACCAACGCTCTGGCTCTGAGTCTTAAGGTTCTCAACAACAGCCTCAACGGCCTTGTCAATACCTCTCTTAAGATCCATTGGGTTAGCACCTGCAGTAACGTTCTTCAGACCAACGTTTATAATTGCCTGAGCCAGAACGGTTGCGGTAGTTGTACCGTCACCTGCCTGATCATTGGTCTTGGAAGCAACCTCCTTAACCAGCTGAGCACCCATGTTCTTAAACTGGTCATCCAGTTCAATCTCTTTAGCTACGGTTACTCCGTCCTTTGTAATCTGAGGAGCACCAAACTTCTTATCTATAACCACGTTACGGCCCTTAGGACCCAGGGTTACCTTAACTGCGTTAGCAAGTTCGTCTGCACCCTCTTTCATCAGAGAGCGTGCATCCATATTGAATTTAATCTCTTTTGCCATATCTAATTTCTCCTATTTTTCCGTTTAACCGATTACTGCAAGGACATCACTCTGACGCATAATCATATAGACCTTTCCGTCCGGAGAGTTAACCTCTGTGCCTGCATATTTACCGTAGAGAACAACGTCTCCAACCTTGAGCTCCATAGGCTCATCCTTCTTACCGGGGCCGGCTGCAACAACCTTACCCTCTTGAGGTTTTTCCTTTGCGTTATCCGGAATAATGATTCCGCTTGCTGTTTTCTTCTCGGCCTCTTTAGGCTCAATAAGAACTCTGTCTGCTAATGGTTTTATTGTCATAATCCTTATTTTTTAATTGTTATTTAATCAATTTTAGCCCCTTTTCAGGCGCGCAGTAGAGTAGGGCAAAGGGTGTGCCAGCCCGCCCAACTGCCATTTTGGCGGATTTTTATATCTTTGTGGAGGAAAAAGGTAAAAGATGGATTTAGAGCAGCTGAAAATAGATGTGGATTTTATGATGCAGGCGCTGAAGGAGGCGCAGGCAGCAGCAGATGAGGGTGAGGTACCTGTAGGGTGCGTTATTGTGGCAGAAAGGAGGGTGATTGCCAGAGGGCATAACCTTATACAGATGCTGAAGGACCCAACGGCGCATGCGGAGATGCAGGCAATAACGGCGGCCTCCGCTCATCTGGGAGGTAAGTATCTGGACAGATGCACTCTGTATGTGACTGTGGAGCCTTGTCCTATGTGTGCTGCGGCTCTCCGTTGGGCGCAAATAGGGAGGGTGGTCTACGGTTGCAAGGATCCTAAGCGCGGCGCATCTTTGTTTTCTCCGTCATTATATCATCCTAAAACAGAGGTTGTTGGAGGGGTGCTTGAAAAAGAGTGCCAGGAGATGATGACATCTTTCTTCAAAGTTAAACGTTAAGAATAACCTTTTTTGCTTATTTTTGCCGACCCATTGAGATATGGTGTAATGGTAGCACAACAGATTTTGGTTCTGTTTGTCCAGGTTCGAATCCTGGTATCTCAACTATGAAAACCCTGCCTCTCATAATGGTGTGTCTGGCACTTTTTGCAGGATGCAAGCGGGGTGCAGATAACAATGCAACTCCCTATCAGACAAATATTTTCCCAAGTGTAAAGGTTCCTGTGGCAATAAAGAGCAGTAGAACTCTCTCTGCTGAGTATACGGTTAAGCACTACTGGGATGAATTCTTGAGCAGAGACCGTCTTCTGAAACTTAAACCCACAAAAGATACCGCAGAGATTCTGGGTGTGAGCCGTGCAATCTTTTCTGAGTCATTCAAGAACTATGTAGCACTTCTAGAGAATGTAAACGACTCTGTTGCCGTAAGTTCTATGACTGGCCTTGTTGAGCGTGCGGTTGTAATGGCGGAGAAGGGGATGCCTAATTTCTTTGGAACCATAATGGAGGAGAGTGAAAAACTTCTCTTCAACTCTGCTTCACCGATGATGAATGATGAGCTCTATCTTCCTGTGCTGCAGGGGATTCAGAAGTGCAAGGCAATTCCTCAGCACGTGAAGGCCTCATACGGTTATCAACTCTCTATCTGCAACCTTAACCGTGTTGGAACTGTAGCCTCTGACTTTAAGTTCTCTACAGGTTACGGTACAAAGAACATGTACTCCATAAGTGCAGATTATCTGCTGATTTTCTTCTTTTCTCCGGACTGCGGTAACTGCCGTCAGACGCTGGAAATGATGAAGAAATCTGATATGATTATGAACCTTGTTGGAGCGGGCAAGATGAAGGTTCTGGCAATGGCTCCGGAGGCTGAAAGCCAGATGTGGAGAGAGAGAAGAAGCGAGTTCCCTACGGACTGGATTTATGGATGTGATGCAGACGGAACATTCTCTAACGGAGATGTATACGTAATCAGAGCAATCCCGGGAATCTATATCCTTGATTCACAGAAAAAGATAATTGTAAAAGACGGTTCTATCCAACACGTTCTCCGTGTACTCAGTGACATCGGGGAGAATTTCTAAATTGAAACTCTTCAAGACTAAGATGAGCAAACCCCTTTTCTGCATCATTTCTTTGATTTTGATGCAGATAATTGTAAAATGAGGCAGAAAAACGCTATCTTTGTTTCCAAACTTTTGACAAAAGTGTCACAACATTGGAATGTATGAGAATAGAAAGACCCGTATATCTGAATAAACTAGTCCGCTCCAGAGGGAACGGTTCCATCAAAATACTCACCGGCATACGCCGCTGCGGCAAGTCCTATTTGCTGAAGACGCTCTTCAAAGACTATCTTCTGAATGAAGGCATCTCTGTTGACCATATCATCGTTATTGACCTTGAAGACAGGGCACAAGCCGCTTTTAAGGACCCTGACTATCTGATGAGTTATGTCGAGAATGCTATGACGGACGGTGAAACCTACTATATCCTCATTGACGAAGTCCAGCAAGTGAGCGATTTTGTGAGCGTACTCGCATCACTTAACCTGAAGGACAACGCTGAAATCTATGTCACCGGCAGTAACTCTAAATTCCTCTCAAAAGATGTGGCCACTGAATTCCGTGGCCGAGGAGACGAAATTCACATGTTCCCGCTCTCGTTCGGTGAATTTCTTACCGCTTATGATGGCTCCGATAATGATGCCTGGCTCGACTACTATACCTTCGGTGGCCTGCCACAGGTTTTGCTTCAGGACGGCGAAGACAAAACAGTCACCCTCCTCACAAACCTGTACCAAACCGTCTATCTCAAGGACATTTACGAGCGTCACAAGATAGACAATCCCGCCGAATTCGAAGAACTTGTGCGCGTTACGGCCTCTTCTATCGGCTCTCCGCTCAATCCTAATAAACTGGCCAACACCTTCAAGAGTCTCAAAAACACCAAGGACTTGACTAACAAAACCATCTCCACGTATATGGAGTATCTGGACGATGCCTTCCTTACCGAGAAGTCCGACCGCTATGACATCAAGGGCAAGCACTACATTGCCTCACTTTCCAAATACTATTTCCAAGATCTGGGTCTGCGCAATGCAATCCTGTCATTCCGCCAGACCGAAGAAAACCACATCATGGAAAACATCATTTACAACGAGCTCCGCTACCGTGGTTTCCTGGTTGATGTGGGCAATGTGACCATCCGCACAAAGGACAGCGACGGCAAGCCCATCCGAGTCACGCTGGAAGTAGACTTTGTCGCAAACAAAGGCAGCAAGCGCTACTACATTCAGTCCGCGTGGAAAATGCCCGACGAAGAAAAAGTCCAGCAGGAGACGCGTTCCCTGAATGCCATCAGCGACTCCTTCAAAAAGATTATCGTAACCGGAGAGAACATTCGTCTCAAACGAGACGAAAGCGGTATTGTTACCATCCCCATCATCCAGTTCCTGAAAGATCCCAATAGTCTGGATT
>CAMHRD010000032.1 GCA_946187365.1 uncultured Bacteroidales bacterium | reverse complement strand
CCTCTTCAGCTTTTTCTGCAGGCTTCTCCTCCGCCTTCTCTTCAACTACCTCAACCTTAGTCTCTTCTGCCGGCTTCTCAACTACCGGTTCAGCCTTTATCTCTTCTTTTTTCTCTTCAACTACTTCAATTTTAGGTTCTTCTGCCGGCTTCTCTTCAACCGGTTCAGGTGCAGGCTCTGGCTTTGCAACTGGCTGAGGCTCTGGCTTTGCAACTGGCTGAGGCTCAGGCTTTGGCTGCGGTGCAGGTTCAGATGCAGCTTGTGGCTTTGGTGCCGGCTGTGCTACCGGCTGTGGTGCTGCAACTACCGGCTGCTCAATGATTTGGCTTATGCGCACAAGCATAAACTCTACAAGCAGGCGCTGGTTGTTGCTGCGGGTGTAATCACTCTCACACTTCTCCGTTGCTGCAAGAGCGCGGAAGAGGAACTTGAGCGGGCATCTCTGTGCCTGCTCCCTGTAACGCTGCTCTAGTTCCGGAGAAACCTCCAGCAGTTTGCTGGATGCTGTCTCCTTGCAAATGAGCAGGTTACGCAAATGATTACCTAATCCTCCAACAAAGTAGAGGGCGTTGAAACCTTTGGAGAGCACATCATCAAAGAGAACCAGTGACTCTGCAAAGTTGCCGCTGAGAGAGTAATCTATGAGTTTGAAATAGTAGTCATAATCCAGCACGTTGAGGTTCTTGATGACGGAGTTATAATCTACTGTGTTTCCGCAGAATGCAACAACCTGGTCAAAGAGCGTTAGGGCGTCTCTCATTGCTCCGTCTGCCTTTTGGGCAATGACGTGCAAAGAGGAATCATCTATCTGAACCTGCTCTTTGCCCGCAATCATCTTCAGATTTTTAACAATATCCGGAATGGAAATTCTGTTAAAATCATAAACCTGGCAACGGCTTAATATTGTAGGGATTATCTTATGTTTCTCTGTGGTTGCAAGAATGAAAATTGCATGTGCCGGCGGCTCCTCCAGCGTCTTAAGGAAGGCGTTGAATGCTGAGGTAGATAGCATGTGAACCTCATCTATGATGTAGACACCGTACTTTCCAATTTGAGGAGGTATCATAACCTTCTCAGTAAGAGCACGGATATCATCTACGGAGTTGTTGGAGGCAGCATCAAGTTCATGGATACAGTATGAACGTCCTTCCTGGAAAGATTTGCAAGACTCGCACTCTCCGCAAGGCTCCATATCCTCACCCGGGTTCATGCAGTTTATAATCTTTGCAAATATTCTGGCAGTAGTGGTTTTACCAACGCCCCTAGGACCGCAAAAGAGGTATGCATGAGCAAGTTGTCCTCTCTTTATTGAGTTCTTGAGAGTGGTTGCTATACTGTCTTGTCCTATAAGGGTCCCAAACGTTGCGGGGCGGTATTTTCTTGCAGAAACAATAAACTTTTCCATACGATACAAATTTATGAAAAAACAGATAATAATTTCTATTTTTGCCGAACTTGCTTTAGCAGAAAATGAATAAAGAATCATTATTGTTTGCATTTAGGCGTACCGCATCACCTGTGGCCTATTGCATCTTGAGTATAGGAATGGGAACAAGGGATGAGAATCCAAAGTATAACGGATTGGCTCATCTGACCGAGCACATGCTCTTTAAGGGTACACCCTATCACTCTTCCGTAAGTATCTCCTCCATTTTGGAAAAGGTGGGAGGAGACCTCAACGCCTTTACTACAAAGGAGCGTATAGTGCTCTATTCCACCACTTTAAAAGAGGATGTAAAAAAGGCTGTCTCCCTGATTTTTGAACTTGCTTTCCACTCCACATTCCCTAAGGACGAACTCAAAAAGGAGAAGAGCGTTGTCTATGACGAGATTATAACCTACCAGGACTCTCCCTCTGAACTTATCTTTGATGTATTTGAGGCTGAGCTCTTTAAGGGGACTCCGCTGGGATACTCCATACTGGGAGAGAAGAAGAGTTTGGAACTTATAGACTCCAAAATCCTCTCAGATAACCTTGCAAAGTTTTTTGTTCCCGGCAACATGACCTTCTCTCTGAGCGGAAACTTTGACGAGAAGGAGATCTATTCTTTGGTGGAGAAGGAACTTAAGAAGTGGCGCCCAAACGCCTCTTTATCACAGAAGTATGGAGAGGTCCCGATAACCAGCCGTCCATTTGTAAACAAACTCAAAACCGGTATTCCTTTTAAGAAGGGCAAGAAGTTCAACATCTCCACGGACAAGAAACTAAAGCAGGCGCATTGCGTTTTGGGATGCACCGCATACCCTTACTATGAGAGAAAGAAACGTGCCTCTTTGTCCGTGATAACCAATATTCTGGGAGGACCGGCATCCAACTCCCGTCTCAACCTTACTCTGAGGGAAAAGCATGCACTCGTATACCACATTGATGCAAGTTGCATCTCATACAAAGATACCGGACTGTTCTGCATCTACTTTGGATGTGACAAAAAATATCTGGAAAAGTGTATAAAACTTATACGTGCTCAGATTCAAAAATTTGTGGACGAGCCTCTGAGTGCAAGAGCATTGGCTGCCGCTAAAAAGCAGATGATAGGGCAGCTCTCCATTGCCAGTGATAATGCAGAGTCTCAATGTCTTACAGTGGGTAAATCTCTGCTGCTTACCGGAAACGTAACTACTTTTGAAAAGATAAGGGAGGAGATTGAGGCCGTTACTTCAGAGTCCGTTCTTGAGGTAGCAAATGAGATTCTCTCCTGGGACCGAATGAGCCGTCTTGTTTTCTACTAACCCTGAGCGCCAACGAAAAGCGGACAGGACAAAGAAGAAAAAAAGAAAAACGTAAGAGAAAGAAGTAATAATTCAATAAGGGTGACGGGAGATATTGAAATAAATGATCTTGTTGCAGAGGCTGAGGCTTTGAGTAAAACTCAGGCGTCCGCTCAGTTGACTTCTGCGCTCAGATGGGTTGAACGTCAGACTCATACACGTACTAACCACGCCCAGATGCTGGTGGGCAAGGAGGAGGGTCTTTTCCTCAACGCCTTTGTTAAATGTGTGAATGCAAAGAGAGTTTTGGAGATAGGCACCTTCACCGGCTACTCTCTTATCTGCCTGGCAGACGCTGTTTTACACAACGAGGGCTTTGGTGTTGACGCATTGGAAATAAATCAGGAGTTGGAATACATTATTGCGGAGGGGCTGCAAAGAGCAAAGGTTGAGGAGATTACAAGAGTCTCCTTTGGAGATGCAAAGGAGCTCCTTCAAAAGATTGCAACCAATAGAACTGCAGCACAAGAGTGCGGGTGTGAAATGTATGACGTTGTCTTTATAGATGCCAACAAAAGAGAGTATGCGGAGTATTACAACCTTGTTTTCCCGCTGGTGAAGGTAGGCGGCTACATCCTGGCAGACAACGTTTTATGGTACGGCAAAGCAGGAGCAACAGCAGCTGGTGACGTTAACCATCGCGATAAAAAAACTGCGGGCATCATAGATTTCAACTCTCTGGTTGAAAATGACACCCGCGTTTCAAAGTTCCTCTATAAAATCAGAGACGGTCTCTACATCATTAGAAAGGAGAGTACTCGGCTTCCATCCAGCACTTCCAGCCGTTGCCTCCGTTGAGGACGTTGCCGCCCTTCCATTCAACCTCTCCCATCTGGAAATCTACCTCGTCAAAGTGAGGATAAATCTTTGCAGGATAGAGAGGTGCCCAAGCGCCGTAATCGTCGTTGACAATATAACGGAAAGCATCCAGTCCGCGTGAGAAGAAGAACTTCAGACGCTGCTCATCCTCAGTGAGTTCTCCCTTTGCAGCATAGGTGTCACGGTCTCCGCCTGAATAGCCGAATGACTGGTCTACAGGAACCCAGCCAACGCCCTCATAGTAAACCTCTGCCCAATCGTGAAGGTTGACATGGTTAGGGTGGAGCATCCAGCCGCTCTGCCATCTTGCAGGGACTCCCTTGTAACGAGCCATTGTGATGAAGAGCAGTGATACCTGTCCACAGTCTCCGTGGTGGTGTTTAAGAACGTACTCAGGGATGTTAGGTATTGTGGAGTAGTCTCTTGCACCTGCCCAAGGAATGTTCTCGGTTACCCAGCACCAGATTCTCTTAACCTTCTCGTATGGGTCTGTGGCATCTCCTACAAGGCTGTCTGCCAGCTGCTTGATCTCTTTAGTGAAAACAATGTGACGCTCTCTTTCTGCAGTGTATCTCTTGTAGATTACAGATGTGGTGTCATATGGCTTAATTCTCTCCTCCAGGAATGCAAAGTACTGATTGAAAGAGGTGAAGGTGAGGTCATATCCTACCTTTAAAGTATCCTTTCCGTTGGCCTCCATCTCAAAGTACATGCTTCTTCTGGTATTGTTGTTTGAAGAGATAAGGTAATCTCCGGTGTAGAAGCCGTTTGAGATCTCCGGAGTCTTAGGGATTTCCAGATCATTGTACTCGGAGTTGTGAGCGTTGAAGACTCTCTCTACTGTTATAAGCTTCTGTCTTTCATTCTCTTTAGGGAACGGCAGCCACATTCTTACAATCTCTCCTGCAGGTACGGCATCCGGCATAACTCTCATCTTTATGTGGACGGTAATTCTTACAGGATTTGAGAGAGTTGCCATGCGGTCTTTGTTCTTCTTCTGGGTTGCAACGGAGCCTTTGATAACCGGAGGGAGGTAATCTTTTAGGAAGTCTCCGGTAGTTCCGGTCTCTTTGCCCTCAAGTTTCTCTCTTGCTGCAACGCACTCAGGGTTAACCAAAAAGAGGTTGCTAAGCGTCTTACGGAAATAGCGCCTTTTGCCATTTATGGTTTTGCACTCCAAATCTCCGTGTTTCCTCCAGGCCTCCATCTGCTCCTCTGTAACATCAGGTATATATTTCTTGATGTACTCCAGCGCCTCTTCATCTGTTACGGTGAACTCGTTGAGCATTCTCTGCATCTTGTCCTTCTCAAAATTGATTATGTATTCGTCTGCTTTTGAGAGGTTTGCACCCTTTGAAACCTGGCTGATTATTTCATTTGCCTTTTTGAAGTCTCCCTTTTCAATGAAGTAATCCAGAGTGTCTTCATCTACTGAGGCAACCTTAACAGCCTCTTTGTCTACAGATTTGCAGCCGAACGCCAGCAGGGCCACAACAGCTGTGAGCGCTATCATTGAAGAACTTGTCCGCAGGGCAACTGCTTTGAATGGAGAGAATAATTTTTTCATAAGATTGTTGAGGTTTATTTTTCCAAAGATACTAAAAAATGAAACGGGCAAGTGCTAAAGGTGCCCGGAAAACGCTAAAGGTGTCCGTAAAACCGGGACACCTTGAGCAGTTAAGTGGGCAAAAGTGTGCCAGGTGTCCGGAAAAGAGGGACACCGGGAACACTGGAGGGCAGTTAGAGAGGAAGAGAGAGGAAGAGAGGATGGGGAGAGAGGGCGGAGAAGGGTGATGGAAGGGGTGAAGGATGGAGGGATGGAAGGATGGAAGGATGGAAGGATGGAAGGAATAGTGGAGGCGATGATAGGCGGAGGAAGGGGCATAAAAAAGAAGACCACATAATGGTCTTCCTTTAGAGTGTTGCTGGAGGGCGGAGTGCCCGGGGCGGTTAGCCCTTTACGCGCTCACCGTAGGTTCTGTCCTCTACCTTCACGCTGATCTTCTCACCGTTCTGGATGAAGAGAGGAACCATAATCTTTGCACCGGTCTCCAGAGTAGCCTCTTTGAGAGCGTTGGTAGAAGCGGTGTTACCCTTAACTGCAGGCTCTGTGTAAGTTACCTCCAACTCTACGAATGAAGGGAGCTCGCAGGTAAGAATCTCCTCGTTGTCTGCCCATACCATCATCTCAACGTTCTGACCCTCTTTCATAAGGTCTGCGTTCTCTACAAAATCCTTGTCCAGGTGAACCTGCTCAAAGGTCTCTCTGTGCATGAAGTTGTAGCCGGACTCATCCGGATAGAGGAACTGATAAGGTCTTCTCTCTACGGAAACCAAGTCTATTCTCTCACCCGCACCGTATGTGTGTTCAAGGAGTTTACCGGTCTGGAGATCCTTGAATTTTGTTCTAACGATAGTGTTTCCTTTACCAGGCTTAACATGCTGGAAATAAACCAGCTGGCAAGGATGCTCATTGAATAGGAAGAAAATTCCGTTTTTAAAATCTGCTGTAGTTGCCATATATAATACTGTAAAATTTGCTGCAAATATAACTCTTTAGTGTAATTTTTAAAAATTCAGCGCAGGAGGTGAGCTGCCACTTAGGGGTGGAGGTGGCTCCGCATACGCCAATCTTATCTCCCTCTTTAAACCATTTTTTATCAATCTGTTGGAGTGACTGAATGGCGTAGGTACGAGGGTTGTGGGCCTTGCAGAGTTCATAAAGGACTCTTCCGTTGGAACTCTCTTTTCCGCTCACGAATATTATAACGTTGTGACTCTCTGCAAATTCAATAAGGCGGGAGTGGCGCTGTGCCACCTGGCGGCAGACAGTGTTATGGACGGTGAGCTGGCTCTTGTCTGTCATCTTATGGCTGATAAGTTTACAGAGCAGTTCAAACTCATCCGGGTCTTTTGTGGTCTGGGAGAAGATGTTAATGGGGCGGGAGAAGTCAATTTTATCTATCTGCTCCTTGTTCTCTATAACCACAGCCCTTCCTTCTGCTCTGCCTACCAGGCCGTTAACCTCTGCGTGACCCACCTTGCCGAATATCACAATCTGACCGGCGGTCTCCGCTATCTTCTTTTGAAGCTGGAGCACCACGGGGCAGGTACAGTCTATAAGGGTGATGTTGTTCTTTTTGGCCAGTTCGTAGGTTGCAGGGGGTTCTCCGTGGGCACGGATGAGGACCGTGGAGTCTTTAAGATGGGACATCTGATCCAGGTTGATAACCCTAAGACCCTCTTTCTCAAGTCTTTTAAGTTCTGTCTCATTGTGGACTATAGCTCCCAGGGAGTAGAGCGTGCTTCTTTTGCTGAGGTTCTCCTCCGCACTGTTGACTGCTCTTACCACTCCGTTACAGAAACCTGAATACCGGTCTATTTCTACCTCTACCTTCATAAATATGATTCGGACACTACAAAGATAAGTTTATTGGCGCATATTTTTGTAAATTTGTATGATTAAAAAAGCAACTCAATGGCAAGTGGAAAGATCATAATCGCGATAGATGGCTACTCCTCAACGGGGAAGAGCACCTTTGCAAAACTTGTTGCAAAAGGGCTGGGATACATCTATGCAGACAGCGGTGCCCTCTACAGGGCAATAACCTATTTTGCTTATACAAACGGCTTTATTGATGAAAAGGGAAATGTGGACAAGGAGAATCTGCAGAAGGTGATAATGAATATCACCGTCTCTTTCCGCACCAACAAAAAGGGGGAGAGCCGCACTCTCCTCAACGGAACGGATGTGGAGAGGCAGATACGTACCCTTACCGTATCTAACAACGTGAGCCGTATTGCAGAGATTCCTTACGTGAGAAGCTTTGTAAATATGCAACTTAGGAGCATGGCTGTAGACAAGGGACTGGTTATGGACGGGCGAGATATTGGAACGGCCGTTTTCCCTAATGCAGAACTTAAGATCTTTATGACTGCCTCTGAGCAGGTTAGGGCTATGCGCCGCTTTAAAGAGCTGCAGGAGAAGGGGGAAAAGGATACATTTGAGCAGGTGCTTGAAAACCTCCGCAAGAGGGATTACATAGATTCCCATCGCGAGACAGATCCGCTTACCCGTTCTAAGGATGCTATTGAACTGGATAACAGCAGCATGACAATGGAGGAGGAGATTGAGTGGCTGAACAAAATATTGTTACCTAACTTTAACCTGAAGGTTGAGCTGGATAAGGAGGAGTAAAATGAAGATTCTGATTATAGATGACGAGAAGGCTATTCGCCTGGCGCTTAAGGATATCCTGGAAGATGAGGGATATGAGGTAGAATTGGCGGAAGACGGAAAGAAGGGAGTGGAGATGGCTCTTGCAACCCCTTACGATATTATTTTCTGTGATATCAAGATGCCGGTAATGGACGGCCATGAGGTTTTGGAGAGACTTGTAAAAGAGGGAGTTGAGTCTGCCATTGTAATGATTTCCGGCCATGCGGACATAGATTCCGCAGTTGGCTGCATTAAGGCGGGCGCATACGACTTCATTTCCAAACCGCTGGACCTCAATAGAATACTTATAACCGTAAAGAATGCCTCCACCCATACGGATGTGGTGAAGGAGAATAAGACACTGAAAAAGAAGATTGCAAACCCTGGAGTTCAGGAGATTGTGGGCAACTCTCCGGCTATACTGGAGATTAAGGAGATGATAGAGAAGGTAGCGCCAACAGATGCCAGAGTTCTTGTAACGGGTTCCAACGGTACAGGTAAGGAGCTGGTAGCCAGATGGCTGCATGAGAAGAGCCCACGTGCTGCAATGCCTTTCATTGAGGTAAACTGTGCTGCTATTCCTAGTGAACTTATTGAGAGCGAGCTCTTTGGACACGAGAAGGGAGCCTTCACATCTGCAATTAAACAGCACAAGGGAAAATTTGAACAGGCAGACGGCGGTACACTTTTCCTGGACGAGGTGGGGGATATGTCTCTCTCCGCTCAGGCCAAGGTGCTCAGAGTTTTACAGGAGAACAAACTTACCCGCGTGGGAAGTGACAAGGATATCAACGTAAACGTTAGAGTAATTGC
>CAMHRD010000031.1 GCA_946187365.1 uncultured Bacteroidales bacterium | reverse complement strand
GTTACACGCTTATTTACTCTCTGTTCAAGAACCTGATAGACAACTCAATAGAGCACGGAGGAAAAGATATTGAGATTACCCTTGTTGCGGGAATTGATCAGGTTTCCGGTGAGGGAGGATACAAGATAAACTTCACCTATACGGATACCGGACAGGGTGTTCCACCTGAGGCGCTTGAGAGAATCTTTGAACGCTTTTACAGAGTGGAGGAGGGTAGAACAAGAAAGACCGGAGGTTCCGGTCTTGGTCTTGCTATTGTAAAGAATGCGGTTGCATTCCATAAAGGTACTATCAAAGCCTCTCTGCGTCCGGGCGGAGGAATTATCTTTAAGTTCTCTCTATCCTCCTTGCCTAAAGAGAGTTAGAACCAGATATCTATTCTGCCAACCTCCTCTCCTTTGGCTCCGTCCTGAACAACTACAACCTTCTTTCCTGTCTTGCTTTCCACTATTGCAGGCTCCTTTATGAAGGTATGGCTGTGGCCTCCTATTATGATGTCAACTCCCTCAGTGTTTGCTGCAATCAGTTGATCATCCGGTTTCTGTTCACGTCCTCCTTTGAATCCGCAGTGAGTGAGCAGAATAACCAGATCACAATTCTCATTTTTACGCAGTTTGCGAGCCAGTTTGTTTACAATCTTGTAAGGGTGGTTGTATTTCATACCCTCTATCCTTGAAGGATTTACAAGACCGTTAAGATTTATGGAGAGTCCTATTACGCCTATTCTCTTTCCCCCTCTTTCAATGACGGTGTATGGTTTAACAATCTCTTTCAGAGGCGTTTTGGAGAGGTCATAGTTTGCATTGACTATGGTGAAATTTGCCTTGCTCAGTTTCTCTGCAAGCGCATCAACTCCGTTATCAAACTCGTGGTTGCCGAAGCAGGCTGCATCAACTCCCAGTGCGTTCATCAGTTCAACCTCCACATCTCCCTTAAAAATAGTAAAGTAGGGCGTTCCCTGGAAGAAGTCTCCCGCATCCAGAAGTATGACGTTAGGATTCTCTTCTCTTATCTGATTGATATACTTTTCTCTTCTTACAATTCCGCCCAATCCTTTCCACTCTCCTGCAGAGATCGGTTCTATCTGGCTGTGGGTATCATTGGTGTGGAGTATCACAAGATCCTGAGCGTAAGAGGTCAGGCAGAAGAGTGCCAGTGTTGTTGTAAGTAAAACTTTTCTCATACTACTTCCTCCTGTTTACTACTTTGCAACGCTCGTCAACAAAGGTCTCAATGTTGGCGCCTCTTGCCGTAAGTCCCTCAATATAAGAGATGAAGAGATCCATCAACTTAACGTTAGTTTTTATTACCCAGTCTGCCTCCTTTAGGACATAAAGGTTGTCTCCTCCGTCTACCAGAAAATCTATGGTTGCAATGACATAGTTCTTGTCATCCTCCAGAGGTTTTCCGTTAACGGTGCACTCCTTAACTCTGTAGCCGTCTACAACCAGCCTTACTCCGGCGCTCATTGCCTGAGGATAAGTTCTGGAGAAGAACTCTATGAGTTCCTTGAGTTTGCGGCCGTTCAACTGTATGTAGGTGAGGTAGTTGTCAAAAGGGAAAATGGAGAGTATGTCATATTTTGAGACATTGCCCTTTGGCATTTCCGTCCTCATTCCGCCAAAGTTCATAAGGGAGAAATCTACCTTTAAACCATCCGGGAAATTTATACTCCTGCAAGTGTCTGCAAAGTTGCGGGCATACTCCAGATAGGCATCAGTGGCCCAGCAGGACATTGGACCGCAAGGGGACTTCCTCTCCAATCCGGTGGGACAGAAGCCAATAGGCTCGTTGATTTTGTCCACTTCCGGTTTGTACTTTGCCAGCACCTCCAGGGTTTTGAGCTTCTCACCGGGGCGGGCATCGTAGGTGGAATCCATACGCACTGTTGTCCAAGTGAGCAGACTTATGGTTTGGTTGGAGAGTTCTGCGGAGGTATAGGTAGACTTCTCAACTCTCTGAGCGGTCAACTGTGAAACAGAGGCCGTCAGAGCAAGAAGCATTACTATTAAAACTCTTCTCATATTAGTCTTTGAATTTCAGCCATTTGAAGATGTCTTTCCAGCCGGCCTTCTTTCCGTATGAGAGTATTCCAATTCTGTAAATCTTACTGCTTACCCAGCCCATAAAGAGGAAGGTTCCAAACAACAGAGCCAGTGAGAGGAAGTACTGCCACATTGGAACTCCGTATGCAAATCTTGCTACCATAACCATAGGGGAGGTGAACGGAATTATTGAACCCCAAACCGCTATGGTTGAGTGCGGATTCTGGAAGGCGCTCAGCATAATGAAGAGGCCTATGATAAGCGGAATTGTTATTGGCAGCATAAGTGACTGCGTATCCGCCTGGTTGTCTACACAGGCTCCAACCGCTGCAAACATGCTGGCATAGAGCAGGTAACCCAGTATGAAGTAGAGCAGGAAGGTTACAACTATTCCAATGATGTTCATACTCTTGAGGGTGTTGAGAACCGGTCCTATTACACCCATAGGGGAGGAGTCTTCACCGTTATCTGCGTTAATCTCATCCAGTGCAACTGCTGCTACATCATTTCCCATTCCCATTGGAACGTTCTGAACCTGAGCGGCATTTTCCATAACCTTGCTGCCTCCGGTGGCCATAGTTACTCCGGTGACAATTAGGAAGGTAAGAACAATCCACGCTGCAAACTGAGTAAGGGCAACCAGTGCAATTCCCACAATCTTGCCAATCATCAGCTGCATAGGTTTTACGGACGATACTATCACCTCAATAATCCTGTTGTTTTTCTCCTCAATTACACCCTGCATAACCATTCCGCCAAACATGAAGATGAACATATAGATAAGGAAGCTGGAGATGTAACCTATTACCATATAGGCTCCTACCTCTGTCTGCTTCTCTTCCTCCTCGTTCTCTTTAACCTGGAATGTCTTAACGCTGGATTTGTTCTCCATGTTTTTCAGAACAACATCCAGGTTAGGAATATCGTAAGATGTAAGTTTGTTTGCAGAGAGAATATCATTCACCTCACCCTGAATCTGATTCTTAAGAGAGAGGTTCACCTGCTCGTTTGCATAGATAGAAATCTCTGCGTTGTTCAGTGAATCCAGCTGAGAGATTTTAAGCAGTCCGTAATAGGTGTCACTCTTTGCAAGATCCTTTCTGACATCCTCAGCAGTAGCGGGATCTATTACTGTGTAGTTGACCGTTTTGCTGTTCTCCAACTTATCTGCAACAACTCCGCTCTCATCAGATACGGCAATGTTGTAGGTCTTGTTGTCTGATGAGTACATTGCAATGAGCATAGGTACTACAATCATCATTGCCAACAGGAACGGAACCAGTAAAGTACCAACTATGAAGGACTTTTTCTTTACTCTTGTTGAGTATTCTCTGGATATGATAATTCCAATCTTGCTCATCTTACTTTCCTCCATGTGCTTTTCTGTAATCATCTATGCTCTGGGAAGTTGCGCCGCCGCTCTCTCCCACAAGCTTAATAAATATCTCGCTCATCTTAGGCATCAGTTTCTGGTATGAAACAAGGTTCACCTGCTTAATGAGAGCGCTCATAACATCATTGTGAGTTACGCCTGCAGAGAGTTCCAGAACTGAACGGAAATCATCCTTCACCTTCTCTGTTGAGAGGACTGTGAAGAGTCCTTCAATATCTGTAGGAGCCTCACCCTCAGAACCAGAGAAGAATACCTCCACGCGGTTGTGACCATACTCGCTGCGTATCTTGTCTACGCTTCCGGAGATTACCAGTTTGGCTTTGTTAACCAGTGCAATCTCATCACAAAGCTCCTCAACAGACTCCATATTATGAGTGGAGAGGATGATGGTGCATCCCTCATTCTTCATTCTAAGTATCTCGTCTTTAATGAGATTCACGTTTATTGGATCAAAGCCGGAGAATGGCTCGTCCAGTATGAGAAGTTTAGGGTTGTGAAGAACGGTTGTTATGAACTGAATCTTCTGGGCCATACCCTTGGAGAGTTCCTCAACCTTGCGGTTCCACCACGGTTGGATTCCAAACTTCTGAAACCATTTCATCAGTTCACGGGTTGCCTCTCCGCGTGAAAGTCCTTTAAGCATTGCAAGGTACACGGCCTGCTCGCCCACCTTCATCTTTTTGTAAAGTCCTCTCTCTTCCGGGAGGTAGCCAATCTTTTCAATATCACTGAGTCTCATTTCCTTCCCGTTGAACAGCACCTGCCCCTCAGTAGGTAGGGTGATGCGGTTGATAATCCTAATCAGAGTGGTTTTACCCGCTCCGTTAGGACCAAGGAAGCCAAAGATCTTGCCCTCAGGGATATCAAGGTTTATGTTGTCAAGAGCGGTAAAATTGCCGAACTTCTTGACCACATTTGTACAAGTGATAAGTCCCATATTTCTTCATATTTTTTCCGGTCCCAAAGGTAATAATTTTATGGTTCTATTACGTATGGTTTAAGCTTTTCTGCGGCCTCTGGAGAGAGGATATTGTTCCTCACGAGGTTGGATAGGGTGCAGCTCTCTTTGCCCATTGCCTCAATGAACAGTGCTATTCCACGGGCATTGTATGCCCCTATGTAGGGGTGCCGGGCAAGGAACTTTTTATCTGCCTCAGTTAGTTTGAATCTTTTTATTCCCGATGGATGAACAAACACCTGCCCCTTTATCCGCTCAAACTTCTCTTCATCCATCCCTTTGATTTCCAGCAGTTGAGAGGTGTTGGCAAAACTGCCCAGCCGCTCTCTTAACTCCAGTATCTTCTTGCAGAAGTAGGGTCCTATTCCCTTCACTTCAATAAGCGCCGCACTGTCTGCCTCATTAAGATCTACCTGCACGCTCCACGTCTCCCTGTATCCGCTTTTTTGTTGGGCTTGCTTTGCTTGCCCGCCGCTTTGTCTTGCCTGCCCGTCTTGCCTTACTTGATCTTTCCTCTCTCCCGATTTTTCTCCCATGATATTGTTTTTATTTTCTTTGTGTTTCAAGTTGTTGGAGGTTTGGGCGGCAGGGGGTGAGATTGAAATGTAGGGGGCGAGGCGGTTATACATCTGAGGGCTCACGGTGTAGATTTTGGCAAAGTCTTCCCTGCGGCGGAAGCGGCCTCCCTTCTCCCTGTAACGGATTATTGTCTGTGCCTGCTTTACACTGAATCCCAGCAGTGTAAGGGAATCCAACGGCACCGTGTTGGGATTAAACGGAAACAGCTGCGCACTCAGTTTTGCCTGCCTGTTGCGGGCATCGGACTCGCGGTCGGCCAGAGGCGGGGAGCTGCGGTCATCCTGCCCACGGGAGCACTTGTGGATGGTAAAGGTAATTACCTGGAATGCAAGCAGTAGGAACATCATCCCAATAATGCCCCTTGCCAGCGTTGGATTTAAATCTGTCTCTTTACTCTTTGAACTTTTTTCTGAAGGAGGTTCTGTTATCTTTTCTTTCTCCTCTTTCGTCTTCCACATCTTTCTCATAATCTTTCTCTCTCCCTGATATAACGACAACAATTTCTCCCTTTGGCTCATTCTCCGAATACCACTCAATGAGCTCTTTTAAAGTGCCTCTTTTGCACTCGTTATGAATTTTGCTAATCTCCCTGCATACAGCAGCTTCCCTATCCTGCCCCGCAAACTCAGCAAGCGCGGCAAGCATCTTTACAAGTCTGTACGGAGACTCGTAAATGATTGTGGTTACGGGATTTTCTGCAACTGCCTTAAGTCTTGTCTGCCTTCCTTTCTTTTGCGGAAGGAAGCCCTCAAAGCAGAATCTGTCTGACGGCAAACCTGAAACGGTAAGTGCCGGAACAAAGGCCGTGGCACCCGGAAGTGCCTCAACCTCAATATTTTTCTCTATGCAGGCTCTGGTAAGCAGGAACCCCGGATCTGATATTCCCGGAGAGCCGGCATCTGTAATGAGCGCAGCATTTTCTCCGTTAAGAATTCTGTCACAGATGGAGTCCGCCTTTTTGTGTTCGTTGAACTTATGGTAACTCTCCATGTGTGTGGAAATCTCATAACGCTTTAGCAGTAAGCTGCTTGTGCGTGTATCCTCTGCATAGATGATATCTACGCTCTTGAGCATCTCAATAGCTCTGAGGGTAATATCTCCAAGATTTCCTACCGGAGTTGGTATAAGATATAATTTACCTGCAGCCATAAACTATTCTATTGACGGAATTTACGGCGGACGTGCATATAGAACCTGTAAACGGTGTCACTCTCCTCGTCCCAATTTGGATGCGTCTGCCTCATATAACTTACAATGGTCTTAAAGTTTGGAAGCTGGTCTATATGCTGCATATCTCTTTCAAACTCAACGGAATTGGAGTTGAAGAGTTCTCTTATAAACTCCAGGCGGTCATTGATGCCCATACTTCCAACAAGGTCCTCTACATACTCTGCCGGATAGTCATACTCCCAATCATACCAGTCTCTTTTCTTCTCCTCTGCAGGTTCTCCAACCTCCTCATCTTCTATATCTTCCTCCACCGGCTCATCCTCAACCTCATCCTCAACCTCATCCTCCTCCGGTCCCTCATCTTCAGCAGCGGCTTCCTCCTTCTCAAGTTCCTCTTCATCCATCGGGAACTCTACAAGATCCTGCTCCGCGCTGTCATCCTCAAGCTGTGCAAGGTGAGGGGCTGTGGCAGATAAGCGGCTCAGTATTAAATCTACCTTCTCAGATAGCTCTGAGAGCTTATTTGCAATCTCGTTTAGCTTCTCTTCCATATTTTTATTAAATTTGTCTACTGTACAAAAATAGCAAAAATGTTTCTGGAAAGTGCAAAACAGTCTGGTTGGCTAGAAGTTATCTGCGGTTCTATGTTCTCCGGTAAGACGGAAGAACTCATCAGGCGTCTGAAGAGAGCAAATTTTGCCCATCAGAGGGTGCAGATTTTCAAGCCTGCCCTGGATGTGCGCTACTCAGAGACAGATGTTGTTTCTCACGACAGTCATTCAATCCAATCCATTGCCGTAGACTCTTCTCAGAACATTCTGCTCTATGCCACTGATGTGGATGTTGTGGGAATTGATGAGGTGCAGTTCTTTGACGATGGAATAGTGGAGGTCTGCAACATCCTGGCGGATAGGGGAGTAAGAGTAATCTGCGCAGGGCTGGATATGGATTATCTGGCAAAGCCGTTCGGTCCTATGCCGGCTCTTTTGGCTAGAGCTGAGCACGTTACAAAGGTTCACGCAATCTGCGTAAGGTGCGGCCAGCCGGCTCAGCACTCTCACCGTCTTCCAACAGTTTCCGGAGCGGGTAAGGATGAGCAGGTTCTGCTTGGCGAGATGGATAAGTACGAGCCTCTCTGCCGTCACTGCTTCAACAAGGCTCTGAAAGAAGAGGGTAAAACTCAATAAACGGACTATTTGTTTATGTATCTGTAAGAGATGCAGGCGGTTGTAAAGTAAACAACTACCTGAATCCAGAGTGCTATTATCTCTTTGCTGATGATTGCCAAGTCTGCTCCGCAGCAGTTGAGTTTTACAAATCCCTGAACTCCGAATGTTGCCGGGAAGATATATGAGAAATACTTCCATACGGCAGGGAAACTGCTTACAGGCCAGGTTAATCCACTGAGGAACAAGAGGATTATGCTAAAGAAGAGGAACATTACCATACCGGTTTCCCTGTTGCGGATAAAGATGGCCCAGGTCTGTGAGAAGAAGATTACGGCAAGCAGGAACGGAAGCAGGAATCTGTAGATATCCCAGGCAGAGGCATAGTGTGGAAGACCAAAAATCCTTGGCACAAACATAAGTATGTATGTGCCTAAGATTGAATAGATTAAAAAGTATGCCGCACCCTGTCCGATGATATATCTGTAGACCTTCTTTTGAGAAGGATTATCCACCTGGCTGAGTTTGTGGTTTTCATTCTCCTCTCTCCTTGTTCCGGTCATCATACCTATGGCAAGGAAGAGAAGCTGATGGATTATAAGAACCAGAACTCCGGGGACAAAGAAACTTGCAAAGCCGTTGCCCTCATTGAAGAGTATGGTCATTTTGTTTTGAACAGGCTCTGCCGCGGCAAGGGCGTCATGCTCTGTAAGGCCTTGGGCACTAAACCGTTGTATGGATATGTTCTTATTCTCATCTAACATCACATAGTTGCAGGCAAGGCCTATGTTTTTGTAGATGAAGAATGTAGCCATATTGACATATAGAGAGACTGTGGCCTGCTTTCCCTTTTCCAGATTCTCTGTGAAATCTTTAGGAATTACCACAAAGCCGTGAATTCTACGCCCTTTCATCATCTTTATTGCATCATCCATATTGATGCAATCTACAAGCTGTACCTCTCTGGTTGCATCCAACTTGCGGGCAAATGAGCGGCTTTGATTTGTGCCGCACTCGTCAATTATTCCTACGGGAATCTCATCTACGCTCTCACCCAGATAGACAACGGAGTAGAGCAGAGGATATCCTATTCCGGCAATAATCAGGATTAAAAGCACACCGCTATCCTTGAATATAGAACGGACCTCCTTCCAGGTGATCATCAGCATCTGGGAGAGAGCACTCTTAATATTTTTCAACTTAAGATTATTCATCGCTCTATTTTGTAGGATAGTTCAGTTTAACCATAGCACTATTAAGGCGTGTAAGAACCAGGAATGGTAATAGGAGGAAGATGCACATTCCCAGTATATTAACCCAGCATTCACCTACACCGGAATCCAGCATTGCCCACTTTAC
>CAMHRD010000030.1 GCA_946187365.1 uncultured Bacteroidales bacterium | reverse complement strand
CTTCTCTACGTAAGCACGGCCGTAAAAGCTGAGGTCTGCCTCGCTTTTCTCTGAGCACCAGGTGAAGGATAGTGGGAGGTCTGCCATGCAATGAGTGCACAGATTCTTCTCAAAGCCCCTCAACTCCCTGTGGCAAATAAGGCACTCCCTTCTAAACAGCAGCGTTAGAACACTCCTCGCCCAAATTTTTAACGTTTCCATCATAGTGCTGCAAGTTGCAAATAATTAAGTAAGTTTGTGTGCGTTTTGGTACAATTTACTCCATGGCAAAATTTTTTGATACACACAATCACTCTCAGTTCTCTCCGGACAGCAGCGCAACGGTGTTGTCTTTGGCAGAGCGTGCCCGTTCTCTGGGTGCGGCAGGTATAACTATTACGGACCACATAGATTTGGACGCACCAAGGGAGAAGGACAAGTTTCTTTTTTCTATAGCAGAGCAACAGACGGAGATTGAGCGTGTTGCAAAGATTATGAGTGGAGATTTGAAAGTTCTGAAGGGAATAGAATTGGGGCTTCAGCCGGAGAGTATTGAACATACAAGGCAGTTTGTGGAGGGGCATTCTTTTGATCAGGTAATTGTTTCCGTTCACTTTGTAGACGGACTGGATCCATACCTGGGAACCTACTATGAGGATAAGGACTACCACGAGGCATTTGGCCGGATGCTGGAACTTATTTATCAGACAGCCAGAGACTTTGAAGATTTTGACGTAATTGGGCACTTTGATTATGTTGCCCGTTATGCTCCGTACAAGGTTAAAGATATCTGGTATGAGGATTTTCCGGATCATTTAGATACGCTGCTTAAGTTTTTGGCCAGAGAGGGAAAGGCGTTGGAGATAAACACCAAAACTTACGCCTGGCACGGTGAGCATCTTCAGGTGCTGGATTTGAATATTTTGCGGAGATTCAGAGAGTTGGGCGGGGAGTTTATAACGCTTGGTTC
This sequence comes from uncultured Bacteroidales bacterium, assembly GCA_946187365.1. Taxonomy (GTDB): domain Bacteria; phylum Bacteroidota; class Bacteroidia; order Bacteroidales; family UBA932; genus Egerieousia. The sequence goes on along the minus strand of CAMHRD010000030.1, from coordinate 7,736 downwards.
AGACTCTCATGATGACAAGCGTGTGTGCGAGAACTTTGAAAAGTATGCCTCCATTGCTGAGGACTGCGGCTTTGAGTACCTGACCTACTTTGAGAACCGTAAACCTATTCTTTACCCCATAGTATGAACACAAAAGGGCTGGAACATAAGATAGGGTTCAACTTCATTAGGGAGAAGATTAAGGGACGCTGCTCTACCGCCTACGGACAGAGGCGTGCGGAGGAGGAACCATTTTCTTCTGATTTAAAGGAGATTGAGGAGCGTCTGCTCATTACTGAGGAGATGATGGAGATTGCTATGTTTGAGCCTAAGTTTCCTCAGGGAGGCTTTACGGACTGCACACAGTTTTTGCCATCTCTGAGCAAGGAATCCAGTTGCATCTCTCTGGAGAATATGAGAAGGCTCTTCTCCTTTATGGAGAACCTGAGGCAGATAACATCATTCCTTCACTCCAGCAAAGAGGGTAAATACCCAACACTCAAGAAGTTGGCTCAGCCAATTCAGTTCTTCCCTGCAATAAGCGCAAGGATAGATTCCATACTGGATAAGAACGGAAGCATCAGAGACTCCGCTTCAGTTGAACTGCTTAAAATTTCCAAAGAACTCAACCAGTATCAGAACTCCGTAAGCAAGAGAATAGAGAGCATTCTAAAGAAGGCCAAGGAGGATAAGATTGCAGATGATGACGCCGGAGTATCTGTAAGAGACGGCAAGATGCTCATTCCTGTAAATGCTCTGAGTAAGAGAAGTTTGCCGGGTATTGTGCAGGACGCTTCCGCCAGCGGAAAGACCTTCTTCATTGAACCGTTGGAGGTGGTGGAGATGAACAACAAGATCCGCCGTTTGCAATTTGACAAGCAGAGGGAGATTGCCCGCATAATGATGGAGTTCACAGATTTCTTACGCCCGTATCTTGCTGAAATGATGGAGGCTGCACGCTTTGTGGGAGAGGTGGACTTTATACGCTCAAAGGCGGAGTGTGCACGCGGAATGGAGGCGGGAAGGCCTATTCTTTCAACAGACGGAACGCTGAAGATTGCAAAGGGAAGGCATCCTCTGTTGGAGGCATCACTTGCAAAAGAGGGCAAGAAGGTTGTACCTATAGACTTGGAACTCAATCCAAACAAACATATTCTTGTTATCTCCGGACCCAACGCGGGAGGTAAGAGCGTGGCTCTTAAGACGGTGGGCATACTGCAGTATATGGTGCAGTGGGGAATGCCTGCAACCTGCTCACAGACAAGCGAGTTCCCTGTCTTTGAAAACATAATGATAGACATTGGAGACGAGCAGTCTCTGGAGAATGATCTGAGTACCTACAGTTCTCATCTTTTGAATATGAAGGATGTTCTCAAGTACTCCTCTTCACGTACGCTTGTGCTGATAGATGAGTTTGGAAGCGGAACGGAGCCGGCAGCGGGAGGTGCTATAGCTCAGACAATTCTGGAGGAGTTGGACAACAGAGGAACATACGGAGTCATTACAACCCACTACACAAATCTGAAAGTTTACGCAGAGAGCGGTAAGGGTGTGGTTAACGGTGCAATGCTCTTTGACAGCGCCAAAATTGCTCCGCTTTACAAACTGGAGATTGGCGTTCCGGGCAACTCTTTTGCCTTTGATCTTGCTCGTAAGATGGGCCTTTCTGAGCAGATTGTAAAGAGAGCGGAAGAGAAGGCTGGCGAGGAGTTCATAGACCTTGAAAAACAGCTCCGTACAATATCACGCAACCGCCGTAAACTTGATGAAAAACTGGCGCGTATAAGAAACACGGACAAGACCCTGGAGTCTGTAACAGAGAAGTATTCCAAGGAGCTGACTGAGATAACAAAACAGAAGAAGCAGATTATTGAGCAGGCCAAAGAGGAGGCGCGTCAGATAATTGCAGAGGCAAATAAGAAGGTTGAATCTACAATTAAGAAAATTAAGGAGGCGCAGGCGGAAAGAGAGGCCACACTTAAGGCCCGCAAAGAACTTAAGAAAGTAGGGGAAGGTCTTGAGAGCAAGGGCTCTACTGAGCAGGATAAGAAGATTGAGGCCAAGATGAAATCTCTGCAGGAGAGGAAGGAACGTCAGTTGGAAAGAAAGAAAAAGCGCAAGGAGGCGGTAGTTGAAGAGCCTAAGCAGGAGGTTGTAAAACAGGAACTTGCAGTTGGTGCAAAGGTTAAGGTTGAGGGTTCCAATCTTATGGGAGAGGTAATGCAGATAGAGGGTAAATGGGTAACTATCTCAGTTGGAGACATTACCAGCCGCGTTAAAAAAGATGCGGTTACCGTTATATCAAACAAGGAGTTCCAGAACGTTGCCTCTCAGAGCGTTAAGACATCTCAAAGAAGTTACTCCGTTCAGGTGGACGAGCAGATAAACCAGCGTAAACTCTCATTCAAGGATGAGATAGACATTAGAGGCGAGCGGTTGGACGAGGCGCTGCTGAGCGTCTCAAGATTTTTGGACGATGCCGTTCTGGTGGGGGCTCACAGGGTTAGAATCCTCCATGGAAAAGGTACCGGAGTTCTTAAGGAAGAAATCCGTAAATGGCTGAAAACCAACCCTGCTGTAAAGAGTTTCAGTGATGAGGATGTACGCTTTGGCGGAGCGGGAATTACCGTTGTAGATATGGAGTGATGTTTCCCTCCCTGTCTATCTTAAGGGCTCCGTTGTTCTTAAAATCTTCTCTTGTAAGAGCGGCAATCTCCGCTGCAACAATGTTGGATTCATCCTTAACAGGACCAACTCCCTTTTGCTGAATGAAGGAGTGAATCTTTCCCCTTACAAAGGTGCCGTCCTTCTTTATTTTCACCTCAAAAACAGGGGCATAGCCGGTCTTTCCCGCAACGTTTATTCCGTAAGGCGTGCAGAAATTTCCCATGCTGTAGATTACCATTCTGTTCTTGTAGAGTTCACATCCGCGCACAACGTGAGGACCGCTGCCTGCCACAATATCTGCCCCCAAATCTATGCAGAAGCGCGCAAACTTTCTCAAATCTCCTCTGTTCTCACCAAGGAATGTCTCCATTCCCTGAGGCAGATGTCTTTTGGCAACGCCCTCCGCTCCGCCGTGGAAAAAGACTATAATGAGGTCAACCTTAGCGGAATCCTTAAGGTTGGTAATGATTCTTCTGATGGTTGTGGTGTCCCAGGTCTTGAGAGTATAGGCGTTGTGACCAAAGGAGCAGATTCCCCATCTTACGCCGCTTCTTTCAATTACCGCGGAGTCTGCTCTTCCCTCCACACCGCTGTACTTGATTCCTACTCTGTCTAGCACCTTCTCCGTGGAGTAGATACCCTCATCATAGAAATCTTTGGTGTGGTTGTTGGCAAGGTTCATATAGTGGAATCCGGCCTCTTTAAGTCTTGGACCCCAGGCTGTTGGCATACGGAAAGAGTAGGCGTAACGTCCTGTTCCCTTGCGTGATTTTCCCCCCTCCAGAAAGACTCCCTCCAGATTTCCAAGGGAGAGGTCTGCCCTCTTGAAGATATGACGGCAGGCGTCAAAGAGGTTTTTCCCGTCATTTGCAGGGAGTTGCACAGTGGGGTAGGTGGTTCCCATCATAATGTCTCCGCACATTGCAACGGTGTAAAGGGTGTCTTTTTGCTGCCCCCAACTCATTGATAAAGAGGTGGTAAGCAGTACTATCGCGATGGTTAGGCAGAACTTTTTCATACTCTTTTAAATACCAAAGTACTTCTTTATTTTTCCTGTTGCATCCAGAAGTTCCCAGCTGAAGAACTGCACTGTCTTCTTCACCTTCTTGCCGTTTCTTATCAGCGTAACCTCCTTTGTATAAGGCTTTCTGCCCATGTGGCCGTATGCTGCGCACGGCTCGTAGATTGGGTTCTTCAATCCCAGCTTCTCAATGATTTTGGCAGGGCGGAGATCGAAGATTTTACCTACGGCCTCTGCTATCTGCCCATCGCTGAGACGTTTACCGTTCTTTGTAACCTTAGATGTGCCAAAGGTGTTGATGAAGATGGAGAGAGGTTTTGCCACTCCAATGGCGTAGGAAATCTGAATCTGTACTTCATCTGCAACTCCTGCAGCAACCAGATTCTTAGCAATATAGCGGGCTGCATACGCTGCAGAACGGTCTACCTTGCTAGGGTCTTTTCCGCTGAGGGCTCCGCCGCCGTGGGCTCCTCTTCCGCCGTAGGTATCTACAATGATTTTACGTCCGGTAAGACCGGTGTCTCCGTGAGGTCCGCCAATGACAAACTTGCCGGTTGGGTTTACGTAAAGCTTGTAATTTCCTTTGAACAGGGCCTTTATGTTCTCCGGCATATTCTTGAGCATCATAGGAATTACAATGTTCTGAACATCTGCGCGGATCTTCTTCTGCATTGCTGCATCCTTGTCAAACTCGTCATGCTGGGTGGAGAGCACAATGGTGTGGACTCTGAGAGGTTTCTTGTCATCTGAGTACTCAATGGTGAACTGGCTCTTGGCATCGGGACGCAGATAAGGCATCAGTTTGGTGTTCTTTCTTATATGCACAAGGGTAAGCAGAAGGTTGTGAGAGAGCCAGATTGGTAGCGGCATAAAGTCCTCCGTCTCACGGCAGGCATAGCCGAACATCATTCCCTGGTCTCCGGCACCCTGGTCCTCTGCCTTCTTTCTCTCCACTCCGCGGTTGATATCCTGGCTCTGCTCGTGCAGGGCGGAGAGGATACCGCAGGAGTTGCCGTCAAACATATACTCGCTCTTGTTGTAACCTATGCGGTTAATGACTCCGCGGGCAACCTGCTGTATGTCCACGTAAGCGTCTGAGCGCACCTCGCCGCCAATAACGGCCAGTCCGGTGCTTACAAAGGTCTCGCAGGCCACCTTGCTCATCTGGTCCTGACGTAAGAATTCATCCAATATAGCATCTGAAATCTGATCCGCAACCTTATCCGGATGTCCCTCGGACACAGACTCAGAAGTAAATAAATAAGCCATAACTAAATAGTTTAAAATTAAACATTTAGTGTAAGAGTTTGACTTGTATGCATCTGGGAAGGGAGGGCGGAAGGGCCTGTCCGATCGTTTTAGCATTTTTTAGCGTGGTTGCAAGCAGTCAAATCTTTCCACTCTGTATAAAATTCGGCGGCAAAAGTATGACAAAATTATCAACAAAGCAAGTGTTAATAAAATATAATTGGTTATGTTTTGGAGTTTTTCTATTTTCGCTCGCGGAAAAAATTAACAAAACCTATAATTAAATTTTTTATGAGAAAAACTATCAAACTGCTTACTCTTGCCGTTCTGGCTATGTTTGTGACAGTAAGTGCTTTTGCACAGGTTACAACATCATCTATGAGTGGTAAGGTAAGCGAAAAGAACGGAACTGCAGTTGTAGGTGCAACAATCATTGCTACCCACACTCCTTCCGGAACTAAGTACTATGCAACAACCGACAACAACGGTAACTATCGCATTATGAATATGCGTGTCGGTGGTCCTTATGAGGTTGAGGCTTCTCTTCTTGGTTACGGTAATGCAAAGAGCGGAGACGCTTACCTGAAATTGGGTGAGAACTTCGTACGCAACATTACAATGACTGAGGAGGCTGTGGCTTTGGACGCTATTGTCGTTTCCGGCGGCGTTGTAAACCCAATGCTCAACTCAGATAAGAATGGTGCTTCCACTAACGTAAGTTCTGCACAGCTTCGTCAGCTTCCTTCCATCAGCAGAGGTATTACAGATTTCACCAAACTGACTCCTCAGGCTAACGGAACATCTTTTGGCGGTAGAGATAACAGAATGAACACTGTTACCATTGACGGTGCTGCTTTCAACAATAACTTTGGTCTTAGCACCACTCAGATTCTTCCTGGTGGTCAGGCACAGCCTATTGCTTTGGATGCTATTGAGGAAATCACCGTTAATCTTGCTCCATACGATATTCGTCAGAGCCAGTTTACAGGTGCTTCCATCAATGCAGTTACAAAGAGCGGTACAAACAGATTCTCAGGTTCCATCTACACTTATCTCCGTCCTAAATCCTTCACAGGTAACAAGGTGGGTGATAACAAAGTAGCAGGTGCTCACGATTCTAACGCTCAGACCTATGGTCTCACTTTGGGTGGCCCTATCGTGAAGGATAGACTCTTCTTCTTTGTAAGTGGTGAGTATGAGAAATCCTCCACTCCTTCAGGAGCTTGGGAGCCTAGCACAAACGGTGTTGCAGATGCAGCTACAAAGACTTCAAGAACTTTGGTAAGCGATCTTCAGAAGATGCATGACTACCTTCTCAATACCTACAACTATGAGGCAGGTGCATATCAGAACTTTGGCAACTTCTCAATAAAGAACCACAAAGTTCTTGCAAGATTGGACTGGAACATCAACAAGCATAACAAGTTCACTGTTAGATACAACGAGGTTATTGGCAAGTACAACGTTCTTACCAACTCAACATCAGCTCCTAACCCTAGAGGTTCCGGCAGAAGCTCCGCTAAGTCTGTTGCTTTTGCAAACTCCTGGTATGGATTTGAGAACACCGTTAGAAGTATCACAGCCGAGTTGAACTCTAACTGGGGTAAGGTTTCCAACAACTTCTTGGCATCTTACACAATGATTGAGGATAAGAGAACTTCTCCAAGTGATGTATTCCCATTTGTAGATATCTACAAGGACGGTGACCAGTACATGTGCTTTGGTTATGAGCTCTTTACTTACAACAACGATGTAAAGAACAACACCCTTTCAATTAAGGATAACCTCTCATTCAACCTTGGTTCTCACAACATTACAGTTGGTGCAAGCTTTGACCGTCTCTACTTCTCAAACGCTTACATGAGAGAGGGTACTTCTTACTACCGTTACAACTACAACAACACTAAGGACCCTGTAACAGGCATCACCTATGCAAACGGTATGGACGCTTTCTATGCAAACGCAACTCCTACCGCATTTGCAGTTCAGTATGCTTACAATGACGGCGAGGTTCCTGCAGTTGAGTTGGCATTCGGTATGGCAGCTCTCTACGCTCAGGATGAGTTCAAGGTTTCAGATAACTTCAAACTTACCTACGGTTTAAGAGCAGAGCTTCCTATCTACCTTAACAAACTTGACACTAACGCTGAGGTAGACGCATTCAAGTTCAACAAGTGGGACAACAAGTGGCGCAACCACTATCAGGCAGGCCAGAAGGCAGAGAAGAACTACAGCATTGAGAGCGGCAAGTGGCCAAAGGCTAAGGTTCAGTTCTCTCCTAGAATTGGTTTCAACTGGGACGTTAAGGGTGACCGTTCACTCCAGGTTCGTGGAGGTACAGGTCTCTTCTCAGGATTCCTTCCATTTGTATGGTACACCAACCAGCCTAACGGTTCCGGTATGGTTCAGTCTCCTGAGGTTACCATTACTGACATCAACACTCTTGCTAAAAACGGTATCAAGTTCAACCCAGATTTCCGTCAGCAGATTAAGAACAACCCAACCCTTCTCCCTACAACCCCTGGTAAACTTCCTAACAGCCCTGCACTTTGCGAGGTTGCCAAGAACTTTAAGATGCCTCAGGTTTGGAGAAGTAACATTGCAGTTGACGTAGAACTCCCTTGGAACATGGTATTTACATTGGAGGAGATCTTCACAAAGGATATCAATGCAGTAATGCAGAAGAATATCAATATGGAGTATCCTGCAGGTTACTACTCAGGTTCAGATCCTCGTCCTTACTGGACAACCCAGAAGATCAACAGCAACGTTGGTTCTGCTATGCTCCTTACCAATACTCATAAGGGCTTCCAGAACTCTC
>CAMHRD010000029.1 GCA_946187365.1 uncultured Bacteroidales bacterium | reverse complement strand
GCTTAATAAGGTGACCGTTAAGAACTTGAAGACGGGAGCCAAAATGGTCTTTACCCTTGTGGGTGAGAGCGAGGCTAACCTTGCAGAGGGCAAACTGGCAGTCTCCACACCTATAGGCAAGGCGCTCTTTGGACGCAAGAAGGGTGAGGTTGTAGATGTTAACGCCCCGGCCGGCATCATCAAATTTGAGATTTTGGAGATCTCCATTTAAAACTTTAAACATTTCATACAATGGCTTCAATTTTTTCCAGGATTATAGCGGGAGAGATTCCTTGCTATAAGATTGCAGAAGATGAGAACTACTTTGCTTTCTTGGATATCAATCCGGTTCAGAAGGGACATACTCTGGTAATCCCTAAGGATGAGAAGGATTATATCTTTGATTATGACCCTGAGTACTATGCAGGTCTTTGGAAGTTTGCCATGAAGATTGCAAAGGCGCAGAAGAAGGCTATCCCTTGCAAGAAGATAGGTGTTGCGGTTATAGGTCTGGAAGTGCCTCACGCTCACATACATCTGGTACCTATGAACAGAGAGGGTGATTTGGATTTTGACTCTGCAAAGAAACTCACTCTTCCTGCAGAGGAGATGCAACAGATTGCAGACAAGATAGTTAAGGAACTCTAATATGAAAAAGATACTCTTTATATTGCTCTCCGTTCTGCTTGTAGTTGGATGCGGAAAGAGCAAAAAGGCAATCCTGAAACTTAACGTAGATAATCTTGCTGAGGGGAAACTGATTGTAAGCATTCTGGATATCAACAAGATGAACGTGGTAGACACTCTTACTACAGATAAGAAGGGTGCTGCAACCGTTAAACTGGAACTTCCGGATGAATCTCCAAACTTCTTCTACGTTTCATATAACGGAGTTCAGATTGCTTCACTCATCCTTGCTCCCGGAGACAAGGTTAAGGTTTCTGTAGATACTCTTGGTAAGAACCTTAAAATTAGCGGCTCAGAGGAGTCTGTTCTTTTGCAGCAGGTTAACTCCGAGATTGAGAAGGGGCAGAAACAGTTTGATTCACTTACCGTTCAGCTTCTGGCCTGTGACCAGATAGGAGATACCGAGGGGTCTAAACGTTTGAGATACGAGTTGGGACGCCTCTATGTAAATCAGAAACAGGGTGCAGTTAAACACCTGGTAACCAACCCGTTCTCCTTTACCAACATTCCTAATCTCTACCGTCAGTTCAATGCCAACTTCCCGCTCTTTGCACAGTTGGAAGACGGTGTTTATTACAAACAGTTGTCAGACTCTCTTAAGAGCAAGTATCCTGAATCTGCATACGTTAAGGTGTTGGACAAGGAGGTTGCAGAGTTCTACAATCAGATGGAACTCTCCGGCAAATTCAGAGATGTGAAGGAGACGGCATTCCCGGATATAGAACTTCCGGACAACAAGGCTCAGATGCAGAAACTCTCTCAGTTTGAGGGCCGTCCGTTCATGCTCATATTCTGGGATCCTACAGACAACGCACAGAAGATGCTCAACGCAGAGATTGAGAGCATATACAATCAGTACAAGGGAAAGGGATTTGAGATTTATTCAGTTTGCATCTCAACGGATAAGGCTTACTGGAACTCCATTGTAAACCGCTTTCCGTGGATTAATGTATGTGACGGAAACGGTGCAAACTGCGTAGCTCTTCAGACTTACAACGTTACAGCGCTTCCGGCTCTCTACCTCTTTGACAGGAAGGGAACCATTGTAAGCAAGAACGTTTTTGAAACTGCAAGACTTTCTAAAGCAGTTTCTTCTGTTTGCCAGGAATAAATTCTTTTAGATATTCAGGCTGGAAGTAGGCAAGGTCTGCAAGATCTCCTGCTTCCAGTTTTTTTGTTGCCTCAACCCTGAGGCCCGCAGCCTTTGGAAGCTGGTTCATAAAGAGAGAGTTGGAGAGGTCAACGCCCTCGCTATCCAGCAGTTTCTTAAACTTCTCAACTCCGTTGCCGGCAAAGAGAATTCTCCGGGTTGCAATCTCATTTGAGAAACTCTCTTTGGTCAGAATTTTTGCCTCCGTTTTGGTGAGTTGCTCTCCGTTGGAGTTGAATGTTGCGGTATAGACCTCCATTCTTCCGGCGTCTATCATTGGAACAATGAGGTCTGCACTGAAGGAGGTGGTGTCTATAGCACATCTTGCAATAGCCGCCAGAGTGCTGACTCCTATAATTTTACAGCCGCCTGCGTAGGCAATTCCCTTGGCCAGGGAGACGCCTATTCTGAGCCCCATATAACTGCCCGGCCCCTGGCTTACTGCAACGGCTGCTAGGTCTGAAACCTTTACGTTGTTCTCTTTAAGAATCTCATCTATGAAGGGAGCCATTAGGGTATCATGAGCCTTACCCACAAAGGAGCATTTCTCCGCAATCAGAGTTTTCCCCTCTGAAAGGGCAACTGAGCAACTGTCAGTTGCAGACTCCAACAGCAGTATGAGACTCTTCTTAGCCATTGGCGTTACTTACTGATTTTAACCTTGGTACCCTCTCTGAGAGTCTTGGATATTGCAGTGAAAGGACCCGTTACAACAGAAGAGGAATCTGAAAGCCCCTCTGTAATCTCAATGTTGCTGAGGTCTTGAATTCCGGTCTTTATGGTTGCAGTCTTAACGCTCTGAGTCTTCTTGTCATAGAGGAATACAAACTGCTTGCTCTCACCTGATGCCTCATTTTGGAGGTCTGATCTTGTGGTGATTGCAGAGATAGGGAGGGTGAGCACGTTCTCCATCTTGCAGGTGTTTATCTGAACGGATGCGCTCATTCCCGGACGGAACGGATTTGTTCCCGCTTCTTTCAAATCTGCGTAAGACTCCGGAGCTATTCTAACCTTAACTTCAAATGTTGTTGCCTGGTCCAAAGATGTTGAGGCGGAGTTCTTTGAGGAGTTTGCAACCTCAGTTACAATTCCGTCAAATTTACGGTTAGGATATGCATCTACGCTTATCTGCGCGCTGTCAGATGCGTTGAGGCGTATGATGTCATTCTCGTTCACCTCCACAAGCACCTCCATCTGGTCAAAGTTGGCAACTCTAAGCATCTCTGTTCCCGCCATTTGGCTGGTTCCCACAACTCTCTCTCCCAACTCTACGCTCAGTTTGGAAACTACGCCGTCCATAGGTGAGTAGATGGTGGTCTTAAGAAGGTTTTCTCTTGCCTCCTTAAGATGAGCCTCTGCGCTGGAGATGTTGTAACGGGCTCCGTCAAGCATCTGCTGTGCCACGTCCCAATCTGCGCAGGCGCTCTCATACTCAGCCTTTGAGATGGTCTTCAGTTCATACAATTTTACTGCACGGTCATAGTTCTGTTTAGACTTAAGGGTCTGTGCCTGCTGCTGTTTGTACTGAGATTTGACGGCATTCAGAGAGGCCATAGCCTGGTCTACTGCAGAGAGATAGATATCCTGTTTAATCTTTATAAGGAGTTCTCCCTTCTTTACATTATCACCCTCTTTAACATGGAGTTCTACAATCTCACCGGATACATCGGGAGATATCTTCACCTCTGTAACAGGCTGAATCTTACCGTTTGCCGGAATTGTCTCCACAATTGTTTTCCTTTCCGGAGAGGAGATGGTTACAAAGATTCCCTTCTCTTTTCCGCACTTCTTGGTAGCAATCATAAGTACCACAATGAGTACGGCGCTCAGTATCCACCAAATCTTTCCGCTCTTTTTCTTTTTTGCAGTTGTAGTCATATTAAAGAGTTATTGCTTTTCCTTTATAAAAATCTAAAATCTTGAGTTCGAACAGATACTGGTATTTTGCCTGATAGTAGGAAGATACGGCCTTGAAGAGGTTTGACTTTGCAAGGTTGTAATCTGTTGCGTTCATCATTCCCACATTGAACTTGTTCTCCGTATATGTGAATGATTCCTGAATGGATTTCATATTCTCCTCTGCCGCTCTCATTCTCTCAAGTGCGGAGAAGGCCTCGTTGTATGCACTCTGAATTTCTTTATAGAGAGACTGTTTCTGCATTTGGAGCGTAAGGCGGTTTCTCTCAATCTCTCCCTTTGCATTCTGTGCGCTTATTCTGTAGGAGAGGGCGTTGAAGATGGGTATGCTCAATGAGAATCCCAGTGAAGGGTTTCTATTGTGATCAAACTGAGAGAAGAAGGCACCGCTCTGGCTGTCTGAGTAGTAGGAGCCGTAACCCGCCTGAACTGAGATAGATGGGTAGAGTCTTCCGCGGGCCGCCTTGTAATCATAACGGCTCTTCTGGAGGTCATACTCTGCAATCTTTATCTGCGGCAGAGAGAGTGCTCTCTCATAAATGGAGTTCATTGTCTCAGTAGGGTAGACGTTTGCTGCAAGGTCTCTGTCCGGTGCCACAACATCAAAACTCTCCCACATATCTGACGGCAAATCAAGCAGCTGCATAAGACTCAGCCTGTTGCTTCTTACATCGTTACGGGCGTTAACCAGCTGGCTCTTCTCGTTTGCAAGCTGCGCCTTTACCTCAAGCAGGGTGCTGTATGCCTGGCTTCCTGCATCTACAAGTTTTGCGGTGCGGTCTACCTGCTCCTCCATACTCTTGCAGCTCTCCTCTGCGGAGCGCTCAATCTCCTTGGAAAGAAGCAGTTGCAGATAGGCCTGAGTTATCTGTATTGTGATATCGTTCTTTATCTTCTCCACCTGCTCTGATGCAATCAGAAGAGAGGTTTTGTTTGATTTAATTGAGTTCTGCTTTGAGAGTCCGCCAAAGACCGTTGCGGAGGCGCTTAAACTTCCGCTGGTGGACATTGTTCTCTTATTCTTTATAATCTCCAGAGTCTGAAGGTTTACGGAACGTCCCCAACTCATATTGTGGCTCATCCCCGCACTGAGTGAAGGAGCCATAGACCACTTGCTCTCATTGAGCATTCTCTGAGACTGCTCAACGCCAATCTCCCCAATCTTTACCTGTAAGTTGTTTTCTCTTGCGTATGATATGCAATCTTCCAATCTCCATTGAGAACTTTTCTGTCCCCAAACCAGAGTGAAAGAGGATAAGAGAAACAACGCTGTTACCACTGTCTTTTTCATAGGACGCAAATATATGAAATATTACACTATTATTTATTACTAAAAAGAAAGGTGGGGCGCACCCCACCCTTCAAAAAACTAAGGTTCAACAGAATATTAAATCATAATAAGTTGCATACTCTGTTTTTTCCTGTTCTCTCTGAAATTCTTGATTGCTCTTACCAGGGCACCGATTCCGTATCCTATAAGTTCAACCACTCTTGCAACCTCGGAATCTTTGCCTCCTACAACGTATGAGCACTCGCTGCCTGATATTTCAACAAATCCCTTCATATCAACCTCCTATCTTGCAGCTGTCGGCATCAGTTGAAAAAACGGCTTGCCCTCAAGCCCCTTCTTGTAGCCTTTGTTGAAATCGGAACTGTAGGTGGAGAGAAAATCCAAAACAACTCCAATGATTCTGGCAATCTTCTTGATTGTCTCCGGTGAAATTCCTCCGGAGAGCTGAAGCTCTTCATCTTTTACACTAATAAAGCCCCTCAGCATTAACCTCTTGTCTTCCATATTATTAGTTTTTAGGTTCCGGCAGAGTTGGCGCGCCGGATTCCGCCTTTGTTAGTTGACCGGTCTTATTACAAAGTTCTATTGCACGGTCTGCGATGGAGAGAGTGTCCCTGTTATGGGAAATCAAGACAATACAACATCCCGTTTGTTTCAAATCATTTAATGTATCATAAACTTTACTTCTGCTTTCGCTGTCCATATAGGAGGTGGTCTCATCCAAGACCAGTATCTTAGGATTGCGGTATAAGGCTCTGGCCAGCAGTACCTTCTGCATCTCCCCACCTGAGAGTTGAACTCCTCCCTTTCCCACCTGGGTCATAATTCCGCTCTGCATTCTGCTCAGCATCTTCTCCATCCCAATCTGGTTGGAGATAAGAGAAATCTTCTCTATACACCTGTTATCTATCTCCTTAGGAGTGCTGCCCAACTCCATAGTTATGTTCTGCAGAATGGTGGCATTGAATATATGTGAATTTTGAGGGGCGGCTGAAATTATTTCCCTCCAGCAAGTAGGACTGTACGTATAGATATCAATGCCACCATATAGGATCTTGCCCCCGTTAGGTTTCCAGTCTCTCAGAAGGAGTGAAACCAATGTGCTCTTTCCGCAGCCACTGGCTCCATAAATTGCTGTAATTGAGCCTGCAGCAAGTGTGCAACTGAAATTCTCAATTAACGGTTCCCTCCCAGGATATCTGAAACTTATATTCTGCAGTTCCACATCTTTCAGATTCTCACCCTTTTGTTTAGACTCGCTCTTAATGATTCCTTCAAATACCGGTTGGGAGGAGGTAATGTCATAAACTCGGTCAGATGCCGTAAGTGCCTCATTCAGTGCTGAGTTAAGTTGGAGTAGTTCATTCATCGGGGAGATGAAAAACGAACTTAGAGTGAAGAATGAGACGAGTTCGCCCACGCTCATCTTTGAGTAGAGTACGGCCGTACCTCCTCCAATCAGTATAACCGCCATTATGAGTTGAGAGATTCCGCTGCCCATAAGCTGCAGAGCGCTGGAGATTTTTCCGGCTCTGTAACTCTCTAAGGCCAGTGTTGCATAACTTCCGTTATATCTGAGTGTAGACGGCTCAATGTTAAAATGTCTTATCTGGTCTGCCCCCTCAATTGTGTCTATAACGTCCGCTTCATATTCGGCGGCGGAAGACATCACTCTTTTGCTTATTCTCTTGTTTGCTCTGTGAGAGAGAACAAGCATTACGATATAGGCGGGGATGCTGCACATGAGAATGAGTGCAAGTTTTTGATAGAACGAAAAAAGTAATACTGTGACTATTGATAGGGTTGTGATACAGACCCCCGCCTGTACCGTGCCTTCACAGACAAGTGCTCTTATTTTGTAACTGTCAGATAATCTTGATTCCAACTCCCCCTTAGGGTAGTCTTTGAAAAAGCGCGCATCCATTGAGAGAATCCTTCTCATAAACCCCGTGTTCAAGCGGGTATCTAGCGCCACTCCGCTGCTTATGAGGTAAAGGTTTCTTATGTAACTCACTGCCAGTGACAGCGGCATGAGCGTGAGTATTGCGGCAGATATGATGACCAGAAGTGACTTATCTCCCGATGGTATAACGTCATCTATAAGTAACTGGAGCAGAAGGGAGTTGCAGACTCCCACCGCAGATAGAGCAACAGACCCTGCCAAAGAGAGGAGAACCTCTCTCTTGTGGAACTTAAGGAGTTTTATAATTCTTCCAACCCTCCCCTCTGCCTCATCTCTTTTTGCGAACCCTTCCCCCGGTGAACACAGAATTACATAACCGCTCCATTGTTGTGCAAACTCACCAATCAATCTCCTCTCAATCCTCCCTTTAGCCGGATCCATAATATGTATGCGTTTTCTTCCGCACCTAGTCATAACTACAAAGTGAAGCATCCCACTATCTGATGTAATGTGCAGAATAACAGGAGCCTTGAGCACGTTCAAGGAACGGAGCCTCTCCGCCTTCTCCTCTTTTGAGAGTTTCTCTTTCTCCTCAACCTTCAATGCCTTTGCACTTAAACCTACAGCTCTGGCTCCGTCTATTATCCCCTGAATGGTTACACCCTCTTTGCTGCACCCGCACTCTCTTCTGAAACGGCTTAGCGGAAGATATACTCCCCACCACCCTGCAACGCTTGCCAGAGATGCGGCTCCACAGTCGTATGAGTCTGTCTGCTTTATATTTAGAACACTTCTCATAATTTCCAACGGGTACCGGGAAAGCCCCAAATAATCCAAATTATCTCCCGGTACCCTCCTATACTAAATTAGGATAACACCAGACACAGAGTGCCGGTGCATATTGCAAAGCACAGGAGAATGAGCAGTGTGTAGAGTGCGGTTACCCTCCCCTTCATAGGGGCAATGCCAAAAGATTCCGGTGTGAACCTCTGGAATGTCTTTTCTCTTTCAAGTCTCAGTTTTCCCATAGCCTCTTTTTTGTTGCAAAGTTGGGTGTAAAAGGCTACTCCACAAAGCATTCGCGTAAAAACTTTGTGCAGAAAAACTTGTAATTATCCTAAATTTTGGGACAATTGCAGGATTATCCCAAAATTGGGGAACTAAATGACGCTTGCGAACAAACTTTTGATGAACGGGAAGAATAATTCTGCCTGGTGAACCAGTATTGGATAGATCTTGCTCTCCTTAATGAAGGCGCACTTGCTAAGTCCCAGTGACTCAGGTGACTGGTCAATAATTGAGGCAATAATCATAGCAACTATTACCGCCTTGAGCAGAGAAAGAACGGCTCCCAGTACTTTGTTCAAACCTCCTAATATGGTGAGATTCATCACTTTCTCCAAAAGTCTGCCCAACCAGCTGAAGAGGATTATAAAGAGAACGGTCAGTATTATGTAGATGATAATTCTCACCGTACCCTCCGGAACGCTCGGCCCCAGAAGAGGCATAAGTTTGGTTGTGATGGGAACTGTAAGTTTAGATGCTCCCCAAAGACCGAATATCAGTCCTATAAGAGACATGAGCTGTCCAACGAATCCCTTTCTGATTCCCCAGAGGAAGGAAATGACAGCTATTGCAATAATTATAAAATCCAATATTGACATAGCGGTGCAAATATAGGGGATTTATTGTAAATTTGCCCCCCTAAACAACTCAACGTATCAATTATGGGTTTTGAAGAGTATAAGAAATTTGACCTTGTAGAACTGGGACGGGAGGTCCTTAAGAAATGGAAGGAAGAAAAGTGCTTTGAGAATGTGAGCAAAGCAAGGGAGGGGGCACCTAAGTTTGTCTTCTTTGAGGGTCCGCCATCTGCTAACGGAATGCCTGGTATTCACCACGTTATGGCAAGATCCATTAAAGATG
>CAMHRD010000028.1 GCA_946187365.1 uncultured Bacteroidales bacterium | reverse complement strand
GTAACATCATAAGGAATAGGGTCATTCGCTGAACAAGCCGGTGCCATATAGCGTTTTTTGCAAAAATTTTTTAACAGCATTAATACTTTTCTGTCTAGTGACTTAAAACCAGAAGATTTTTCTATGGAAGCCTTTTTCAATGAACCATCCGAATCAAAAGAAAAGCTTATAGCCATTTCATAGTAAGATAGCCCAGACTCACGACCGAAAAAACCGAAAGCATTTCCAGAGTAAAAATAATCATTAAGTGCAACAGCAACATCTTGACCTTTAAACTGGGGCCTTTTAATAATAGCGAGATCATCTTTCTCCCCAGATGTTATTTGGGAATGACCTAAAATCGAAACCAGTAGTATAGTTAAGAATGTAATAACAAAAGCCTTCATAACAAAGAATATTTAATTACCTTCAAATACTGCCAAAATCGTTCGATTCTGATTCATATTAAGAAGGAGAGTAGGAAGTTGTGAAATAAGAAAACCTCCTTCATAATTTGTTTTGTTTTAAATTGATTTTCGTTGTTAAAGTTAAGAATTCCATTTCAAAACAGCAAGTAACGTTGTTATTGCTGGGACGCAAAAAAAAGAAGTTACAAAACCTTGGTTCAATTTAAGTTTTTATTTTTGTCTCCGTTATGAAGAGATTGGTTGTTTTATTGATTTGTTTATTGCCTCTTGTTTCAATGGGTCAGACTCCGTTTGCTAAGTATTTGGATCAGGCAAAGGGGGCACCGTTTATTGTGGTAGATAAGCCGGCCCTTAAACTTACGCTTGTAGACACAAAGGGGGCTGCCATTAAGGAGTACGGCATCTCCTGCGCTGTGAATTACGGGCCAAAGCAAAAGAAGGGAGACCACAAGACTCCGGAGGGGACCTTTAAGATTACACAGCTGCTTTACGCCAAGGGGCTTTCCCATGACTTTAAGGACGGCAAAGGGCCAATTAAGGATGCTTACGGCCCGTGGTTTCTGCGCCTGAGCGTACCTGGGTTCATAGATATTGGCATCCACGGCACTCCGTTCCCGGAGAGCATTGGCACACGTGCCACCGAGGGGTGCATAAGGCTTCGTAACGAGGATATTGTAGACCTTAAAGAGCGGGTAAAAGTGGGTACGGTGGTCATTATACTGCCGGACAAGAGCAAATAAAATTTGTATTCTTTAAAATAAATGCTATATTTGCAGCCCAATTGACGAAAATAATAAATAGAAAAAGATATGAAACGTACATTCCAGCCTTCCATCCGCAAAAGACGCAACAAGCATGGCTTCAGAGAGAGAATGAGTACTCCTAACGGAAGAAGAGTTCTTGCAGCACGTCGCAGAAGAGGAAGAAAAAAATTGACAGTTTCTAGTGAAGACAGATTTTAATTGTTGGCTCACGGGAATTTAAAGGCAGACCAAAAGTTTTTGGTCTGCTTTTTTTATATCTTTGTGGAGTTATGGCACAGAACAAAAAGGTTAAATGGTATAAGTCTTGGGGTTTCAAGCAGGCGGTGCTGGCCGTTTTGGCGGCAATTGTTACCGTAGTGATACTCTTTTGGCTGCTTAAGTCAGTTACAAGGCACGGCAAGAGTCTGGTGGTTCCGGACTTTACAAACATGACAATTAGCGAGGCGCAGAAACTGGCTCGCAAAAGTCACGTAAGGATAGATGCTACGGATTCCGTTTATATTCCTCAACTTCATGCAGGACAGGTTATTAAGCAGATTCCGGCTGCGGGAAGCAGGGTGAAGAAGAACCGCAGAATTCTGGTAACCATTAACTCTCTGGTTCCGGTAATGGTGAAAGTGCCTAACGTTGTGGGAGTTTCACTGCGTCAGGCGGAGAGTTCTCTGCACTCCGTTGGCCTTAAGATTGGAAAACTCAGGTACGTTTCTGATATTGCAACCAATAACGTGCTGGCTCAGAGCTTTAACGGAGTGCCTATTGAGCCGGGTACATCCATTCCTCAGGAGAGTTATCTGGATTTAACCCTGGGACTTAACTCTTCAGATAACCGCACCAACATTCCTAACCTTATAACCGTGCCGTATCATCAGGTACGCAGTGAACTTATCTATCACTCTCTGAATCTTAACAGAATGGTCTTTGACCAGACGGTAAAGACCTACGCAGATACCGTTAACTCAGTGGTTTACCGCCAGGAGCCGGGCCCTACCCTCTCTAGTTCCGTACTTATGGGAACGGGAGTAACAATCTATCTTACTCTGGATAAGAACCTTGCTCAGGATAACAAACTGAAGGTAAAGGCTCAGGATCCTATTGTAGTTGATACCGTAAAGAGCGGAGACGAGCCTGTTCTGTAAGGTTTTTGTCTATGGGCGCATCCAAGAAGAAAAATACCGTTAAGAAGCTGGCAGAGAAGCTCAGCGCCTTTGATACTGCATCTAAGGGCGTTGTGGACGTTGACGTTGCGGAGGCGTCTGATGAACAAGATTTCACAGATGATGAGAACGTAGAGGAACTCTTTGAACACTACAAGTTTGTGGTGGACAAGGGGCAGTCTATGATGCGCTTGGATAAGTACATTACATCCAAGATGACGGAGACTTCACGCAGCCGTGTGCAGATGGCTGTGGAGGCCGGCTATGTGAGGGTTAACGGCAAGATTGCTAAATCCAACTACAAGGTTAAGCCGCTGGATGAGATCTCTCTGGTATTCCCTTACGAGAAGAGAGTCAGAGAGATAGGACCGGAGAACATACCTATTGATGTAGTGTATGAAGATGATGACCTTCTGGTAATCAACAAGGAGGCGGGTATGGTGGTCCATCCGGGCCACGGCCATTTCTCCGGTACGCTGGTCAACGCGGTTGCATATCATCTTGGAGGAAAGAACGGAATACTGGTTCACAGAATAGATAAGGACACCTCCGGTATTCTGGTGATTGCCAAGAATGAAGAGGCGCAGATGAAGCTGGCAAAGCAGTTCTTTGACCACACCACAAAGAGAAAGTATGTGGCAATTGTATGGGGCAACATTGAGGAGGATGAGGGAACGGTGGATGCCAACATAACTCGCGATGAATCTGACCGTATGCGCTTTACAGTATCTAAAGACGGAAGTAAGGGAAAGCATGCCGTAACCCACTACAGAGTGCTGGAGAGGTTTGGGTATGTAACTGTGGTTGAGTGCATTCTGGAGACGGGAAGGACTCATCAGATAAGAGTGCACATGAAGTATCTGGGCCACCCTCTCTTCAGCGATGAGCGTTACGGAGGAGACAAGATACTGCAGGGAACAATCTTTACCAAGTATAAACAGTTCATAGAGAACTGCTTTAAGATACTGCCGCGCCAGGGACTCCACGCAAAGACTCTGGGCTTTGTTCACCCTACAACAGGTAAAGAGATGAACTTTGATTCACCTGTTCCTCAAGATATGACTGCGCTTATAAACAAGATGCGGGAGTACACTAAACTCCGAAACGATAAAGCAGTGTAATAAGGGCGTATCTTCCAAGTACGTTGGTTCTTACATCCTGGTAATAGTTCTCCGCCGTAGTTCTGTTTATTGCCTTGGAAGATTTTAAGATATCGTAAACCTTAATCTTTAAGGTCATCCTCTTTTTATAGAATGTCTTTGAAAGCGAGCAGTTCCAAACCGTTTGGGAGTTGCCGTAATCATTGTCATAACCCCAGAAGAACCTGTGAGTTACATCTGTTGTAAGGTTCCAGGTTTTGAGGAAAGTCCAGTTTACGCTGGCCCCCACTCTGTTGTTCCAGGTGGAGATATCATCCAGAGAGGAGAGGCTGTACCAGGCGTTGCGGTATGAGAGAGCGCAGCTGGCTGCAATCTCCAGATCATCAATCCTGTAGGAGAGTCTCTGATTTACGGTGAGGTTGAGGTTGGTGGTAACGTTCTCCTTAAACTCCCCATCCTCAAGTATATAACTTATGCCGTTGCTCAGGGCGGCCCTTGTCCAAAGGTTGTAGAAAAAGTCCGTCTGGCCCAGACGGCTGTTGAACAGCATACGGAGGTCTGCGCTGTAAACCCCTCTGTCTGAGTTGATATAACGGCGTACCTGAACACCGTCTTCCGTGTAACTCTTGCGGTTGATTATGCTGTTGGTGGTGTAACGGCCGCGGAAACTTATGCTGAACCAGCGGAAACGGTTTCTCTTTCCGCTGCGGTACTCCATATCCAGATTGTGTGTAAATGAAGGATTTAACTTGTCATTTCCCACCTGAATGATAAGCGGGTTGGAGTTGTCTATCAGCGGAAGAAGCTGGTTAAGCGTTGGCTGCTTGGTGGTTCCGCGGTAAGTAATCTTAAGGTATCTGGTATCTGTAAACTTGTAAATAAACCTTGCAGTAGGAGCAAAGTTGCCCAGTGAGTAAGTGGTATCCTTATCTCTTCCTTTGCTCTCGGTCTTAGAGGGTTGGTAAGAGACGCCAAGCATAAAGTTGTACTTCTTCTCCTGTTTGCGGAAGGAGAGTTCATAACGCTGGTTGGTAAAATCTCCAAAGTAATCTCTTGTAAGATCCTCATCCGGAATGTCATACTTCTGTGTCTCCTTGTCATAATCATAAGTGTTACGCAGAGTGTTGGAGTGATTTACCGCATAACGGTATGCAAACTGAATAAAGTAGTTCTTTCCAAGAGGCTCTGTATAAGTGAGATATGCGGAGTATGCGTTGCTTCTGTTGTTGCGGTGGTAGAACTGGTCTATCTCC
Source organism: uncultured Bacteroidales bacterium (assembly GCA_946187365.1). Classification (GTDB taxonomy): domain Bacteria; phylum Bacteroidota; class Bacteroidia; order Bacteroidales; family UBA932; genus Egerieousia. The sequence goes on along the minus strand of CAMHRD010000028.1, from coordinate 4,276 downwards.
TTGGTTCTGTTTATTACGTTCTTTTTGAAGTAGTTGGTGGTACTTATGTTGTAACCGTCCACGCTGTTGGTGGAGAAGTTGTAGGCCAGAACCAATGCCATTGTGCGCCCCGGCTTTCCAAGTTTCTGACGGTAGATAAATGTTGCTCCCGCCTTTAAAGATTTGTTGTCTCCGAAAGATGAACTCCAGCCCTTATTGGTTGAATCTGTGTTTCTTAGAGTGGTGAAGAGACGCTCTCTGGAGAAACTACCGTTTCCTACCTGCAGGGTTGGCCTCAGCGTAAAGGAGGTGTTGTCTGTTGGAGAATATGTTGTCTCTCCGTTATATCTGTGACCGCGTACCTTGTTCTTGTTGAGGTTGGTGGAGTTGCTGTATTGGGTTACATCATCACTGATGGTGGAGACACGCTCAATGCTCTGTTCAATGCGTTGATCTGAAGAGGAATAGAGGTAACTGTTGTGGCTCTTGAGTTTTTTGTTGCGGCTCTCGTAGTTGTAGTTGACTCCCCCCATCCGGCTGGTTGTTATGCCGCTGCCGGTTGCAGTGTTGCCCACCATTTGGGTAAGCATGTCCATCGCGAGGTCCTTAAAGCCGCTGTTGTTTGTGTTGTTGGCATTTGCAAGAAGGCTGAGCTGTGAGGTGTTGGTAAATCTTCCGGCAAGAGCGGCCCCCTCATAGCGTTTGTTGGTTCCGTAAGAGCCGCCAATGTTGCCAAACCAGCCGTCAAAGATACCGCTCTTAAGACTCAGATCCAGAACGGTTTCCTCCTGTCCGTCATCAATTCCGGTAAAGCGCGCCTCATCACTCTGGCGGTCTAAAAGACGAATCTTCTCCACAATCTTTGCAGGGATGTTTTTGGAGGCCAGCGTTGGGTCATCCATAAAGAAGATCTTACCGTCTATCATAATCTTGGTAATCTCCTTTCCGTCTACCGTAATCTTGCCGTCTTCAATCTCCGCACCCGGCAGTTTTTTAATGAGGTCCTCCAGCATATCAGACTCCTCCGTCTTAAAGGCGTTGGCGTTGTACTCAATGGTATCCTGCTTTATAAGCATCTGATTTCCAACGGCGCTAACCGTTATGGCATCCAGCATGTTGTTTGAAGAGAGCAGCACGTCTCCTATCTCGTTCGCTCCGCGATGGACATCAAAACTGAAGCTCTTGCTGCGGTAACCGATGAAATCAATTTTAACCTCCGCCCTGCCGGTTGGAACCTTTTTTAAAACAGCCACTCCGCTGCTGTCTGTAAGGGTGTAACGGGGTTTGCTCTCACCTATGTACTTTACGGAGAAGGTTGCCAGTTCTACCGGAGTACGGGAAGTGCTGTCCAAAACCCTTACGCTTAAAGAGTTCTGAGCATATAAGAAGTTTCCCCGGCCACTCAGAAGTAAGACCAGGGAGACTAGGGTAACTTGTAATATCTTTATTCTGAAGCTTTTCAAGGCTCTATCTTCTTCCGCGTCCGCCACCCATAGGAGGAGGGCCCATAAATCCGCCGCCCCTTCTTGCCTCACGCATGCTCTTTCCGCCGAATGAACCGAACCTGAAGGTAAGCGTGAACATAAGGTAACGTCCTAACGTATTGTTTGTTACATCCTCAAAGTAGTTCTCTGAGTTGTTTCTGTAGGTGTTGCGTGATTTGTTGAGAATATCATAACATCTTACCTTAAAGGTAAATGCGTTGTGGTAGAATGTCTTTGAAATCTCACCGTTCCATATTGTCTGACTCTGACCGTAACCTGCGGAGTAACCGTTGAACCAGCGGTAGTTGATATCGGAAGTTATATTGAAGGTCTTAAGGAAAGTCCAGTTGAATGAAGCACTTACACGGTTGTTCCAGGTACGTACATCATCAATTGTCTTAACGCTGTATCTGGCATCTCTCAAGTTGGTTCCGCCGCCAACAGAAGCCTCAAAGTTGTCTATTCTGTAAGAGAGGCGTGTATTGAGGTTTATGTTGAAGGTCTTGGTCTCGTTCTCTGCAAAGTTGCCGTTGGTTGCAACGTAACTGAATCCGTTACCGTAAGAGATGTTAGAGAAGACATTAATGTTGAAGTCACTCTTTGCAATCTTGGAGTTGAAGAACAATCTTCCGGATACGTTGTAAACTCCCTTGTCTGCATTAACATACTTGCTGTACTGAATACCGTCATCTGAATATCTCTTCTGATTGATAATGCTCTTGGAAGTATATCTCAAATCAATAGATGCTCCATAGAAGCTGAATGTCTGACGATTATTGCTTCTATACTCACTGCTTATCTGGTGAGTGAATGAAGGATTCAGACTTGCGTTACCCTCCTGAACGTAGAGCGGGTTGGAGTTATCAGGTATAGGAAGCAACTGGTTCAGAGATGGCTGAGAAGTTCTGCCCCAGTAAGAGAAACGGAAGAACTTGCTCTCAGAAATTCTGTAATCCAATCTTGCAGACGGAGAGAAGTTGGTTACCGTATAAGAGGTATCTCTTCCCCTTCCTTCACTTGTTGTCTTTGCAGGACTTGCAGAGAATCCGAACATAAAGTTGTATTTCTCCTCCTGTTTACGCAGAGCCAGTTCATATCTCTGATTGGTGAAGTTACCCATATACTTGCTTGAATACTCCTCATCCTTAATATCATACTGATTTGTGAAAGGATCAAAATCGTATGTTGTCTTAACTGTGTTGGAGTGGTTTATAGAGTATCTGTAAGATGCCTGAATGAAGTAGTTCTTTCCTAAAGGCTCGGTATATGTTCCGTTAATACCAATCTGGTTGGATCTCTGATTCTGATGGTAAGACTGGTTAACCTCTGAAGTCTGGCTTATTACACCGCCATTAAAGTAGTTGGTCTTGGAGATATTGAATCCGTCTGAAGAGTTGTTGGAGAATGAGTAGTTGATACGCAGGGTGATGGTTCTTCCCGGCTTCCAAAGTCTCTGACGGAATACCAGACGGCCTCCAATCTGCTGAGAATGATTGTCTCCGTATGAGGTATTGAAACCTCTGTTAGTGGAATCGGCACCTCTTAAAGTGTTGAATCTGTTCAGCTGCTCAAAATCTCCGTTACCAAATCTTACGTAAGGACGGAAGATAACGGAAGTTGCATCAGTTGGGTTGTACTCAATCTCTGCATCCATTCTGTGACCGCGTGCAATGGTATTCTGCTTACCGGAAGACCAGTTGTACTGGTTAAGGTTATCTGAGAGCATTGTGGTGCGGTTCTTCTCCTCCTCAACGTTCTTGTCTGTAGTAGAGTAGAGGTAACTGGTGTTAACCTTAATTTTCTTACTGTCTGCCTCATAGTTGCCGTTGAATCCGCCCATCTTGGATCTGGTTATACCGTTTCCGGTAAAGGAGAATCCTCCGCCCGGGCCACGTCCCATACCCATTCCGCCGCTTCCGCCACTCATCATAACGCTCATCATAGAGCCGGCCATATCATTGAATCCGCGGTTGTTGGTGTTGTTGGCGTTACCTATGAAACTTAAGTTTATGTTCTTTGTAAATCTTCCAATCATTGCGCTCCCCTCATATCTTCTCTCTGTTCCGTAACCGCCGCCCATATTTCCAATCCAGCCTTCACTCATTCCCTTCTTGAGGCTGAGGTCCAGAACCGTCTCCTCCTCACCGTCATCAATACCGGTAAAGCGGGCCTCATCACTCTTTCTCTCTACCACCTTCAGTTTCTCTATAATCTTGGCAGGCAGGTTCTTGGAAGCAAGCTGAGGGTCATCCATAAAGAAGGTCTTACCGTCTATCATAATCTTGGAGATGGTCTTCCCGTTTGCGGTAATGCTTCCGTCTTCACCTATCTCAACGCCAGGGAGTTTCTTGAGGAGTTCCTCAAGCATATCCGTATCGTTAACCTTAAAGGCGTTGGCGTTGTACTCAATGGTATCCTGCTTAACCATCATCTGGTTGCCGGCTGCGGTAACTACAATGGTATTCAGCGTATTCTGACCGTTGAGGTAAACCGTTCCCAAATCATTGGCTCCCTTGTGAACATCAAAGAGCTGCTTGTGCTGGCGGTAACCCACACACTCAATAGTTACCGTTGCTCTACCTACAGGAGCGCTCTTAATGAGAGCAAATCCGGTGCTGTCTGTAAGCGCATAACGCTTGGCCTGCTGCTCTCCAATGTATTTGATAGACATTGTTGCAAACTCCACAGGTGCTTTGGAAGCACTGTCCAACACCATTACTTTCAATGAGTTCTGAGAATATCCCTTTACAGAAACAAGAGATGATAAGATTACTGTTATTGCTAGGAAAAATAAACCTTTCTTCATATTTTTA
>CAMHRD010000027.1 GCA_946187365.1 uncultured Bacteroidales bacterium | reverse complement strand
TTGCATAGTTGGATATCTCATACTGCTCATATCCCGCCTCCTTCAGAAGACTCTGTAGCATAGAGTATTGCACGGAGCAGGCCGCTTCATCTGCAGGAATGAAATGCCCCTTTGCTGCAAGCCTTTCAAGGGCGGTGTTTTCATCTATTGAGAGCTGGTATGCGGAGATATGTTCCGGAGAGAGTGAGGTAAGTTTTTTAAGATTGCTCTCCCACTGCGCCATACTCAAAAGTGGAAAGCCGAATATTAAATCTGCACTTATATTTTTAATGCCGGCATCTCTTAAAATTGCAAAGGCCTCCTCTGCCTGCTTTGCCGTATGGCGTCTTGCCATCCACCTTAAGTGGGCATCCTCAAATGATTGCACTCCCATGCTCACTCTGTTCACTCCCAGCCCCTTAAGCCCCTCTGCATACTCCTTTGTCACATCATCAGGGTTCACTTCAACCGTGAACTCATAACTATCGTGGAAGATGAAATTTTCCTTTAAAAGCGTTACAATTTCATTGAGGGTTGCAGTGGGCAGAACGGATGGTGTGCCGCCTCCTATATAAAGGGTTTTGATTACCTGCTGCTCTTTTGGGAGGGTATTAAAAAAGTTCCTGCGCAAGGAGATTTCTCTTCTTAACGCAGGAACGAATTTCTCTCTAATCTCTCTGCCTACAACAGAATAGAAGCCGCAATAAATACACTTAGAGTTGCAAAAAGGGATGTGCAGATATATTCCGGCCATCCAGACTATTTCAGATAGAGTTCTGCTGTTCCAATCTTGCCTCTGTTGGTGTAAACCTCAACGGTGTATGTTCCTCTTGAGAGTTCAACTCCAGGGGTGAAGTAGATGCTTACATCCAACTCTTCTCCCTGGTAATCAACCTCGCGGGCTGCGGAGTAGATGAGCTGCTGACCGCCGCATGTGAATACCTGCTGGCTGCCGTCCGTCATCAGAATATCCTCCGGATCTTTGATTCTCACATAGACCGTCATTGCACCTGTCTGAGCAATGGAATTCTCAATGAGTGAGAGGTTTGTGCGGAACTGATTAACTCTGGAAGAGCGGTTGGTCTCGCTGCCTCTGCCGTTAAGACCTGCCAGCGTAATGCCGCGTCCCTTAACTGCAGAACCTTCGTCCAACTTCTTTGCCTGCTCCTCAATCTGCTTCTTCTGTTTAACGTTCTCTGCAGTGGTCTGCTCAACCTTCTTTCTTACCTCTGTTACCTCTTCCTTCAGAGCAACATTCATCTGGTTGAGAGAGTCTATCTGTTTAATGTAACTCTTCATAATTGCACGCAGGGTGCCCAACTCTTTCTCATATTTACGCAACTGAGCCTGGTTGGATGCCTCCGTACGTTTAACCTTCTCAATAAGGTCTGCAACCTTCTGTCTTTCAATCTGAAGCTGAGTGTTTATGGTATCGTTGGTAGATGACAGGTTAGCATAATCCTGCTGAAGCTGAGTCATCTGCTCCGTAAGAGCCTGCTTGTCTATGGTAAGCACTTGAACCTCCTCCTTATAGGCGGTCTTCTTGCTTAGCTGAGCAATCAACAGACCGGCAAGAATCACAATGACGCCGGCCATAACTCCGATTATTATCTTTAGTTTCTTTTCCATATCTGTTTGTTTTATCGGTTTATACAAAAATAGCAATTAATTTGATTAAATTTGCCATCTGAAAATTTAATGTAACATTTGTAACAATATGGGAGTTGGAAAATATATAGTTCGTGCCCTTAAGTGCATGATATTGGTGATGATAATGTTCTGTATAGTTATCACCATAGTATTCTATACATCTGAGCATGATGCCGCTATGAAACCGTGGAATCTTTTTGACCAGGGCAGTTTTACTAAGATATTAATTTTCTTTTTGGCCTACTCATGTGTCTATCCGTTAATTGGTTACGGCAAGAGAGAGCTGGCGCTGGGCGGAGAGCTGGAGACCAGAAGGCAGGAGATTGCAAACCTTTTGGCAGAGATGAACTTTGTTCCGGTTTACAAGGAGTCTATGGAGAGTGAGTTTAACGTTCTTAAGTTCCAGAACAAGAGCGCATTCATAAGAGCACTGAGATTGGGAGAGGATAAGGTTACTTTTACTCAGAAAGACGGAATAGTTGAGGTTGAGGGGCAGAGAAAAGATGTGATGAGAGTTGTGCGCAGAATTGAGTGGTATCTGCAGCAAAAATCTGAAAACGAGGAGTAATGAAGACCGTTAAAAAATATCTGAACGCCTTCTCTGCAGACGTTGCAAAGGGAATGCTTGAGAACGAGGGTATTCAGGCGGAGGTGCTTCACCGCAATATGCCTTACCTGGGAATCTCCTACAAGATGGCCGTGGAACTCATTGTGAATGATGAGGATTACGAGCGTGCGCTGGAACTTGTTAAGAAGATGGAGAGCGAGGGCGGTAACTTCGCCGAGACCCCCGATGGGGAACTCGAAGAAAGGTAGTCTTTATTGCTGTTCGTTTAACAGCTTCTCTGCTTCCGTTAACTCCCCGTAAAAATCTACACCGTAACGTTTTATAATGGGTTCTTTTAAGAACTCGTAAGCTTTTATACCCTCCTCTTTTCCCTTGGCAAAGGCCTCCTTGCAGAGGTGCTCTCTGCTTAGCGTAAGTGCCTCAACTCCGGTTGAAAGTTTCTTAATTCTGATTGGGAAAATCCAGCAGGAGAGGGGCTTGCGCATTCCGCGGTTGTTCTTGCAGTAACCTCTCTCCACAGCGCAATAGGTATAGCCCTGTTCATCTGTAACGGAGTAGGCGCACCGGCTGTCTGATGGAACCAGCGGAGTAACCTCATCTCCGTCTATATCTATTACAAACCGCCCCTGTTTTTCAATGGCCTCTTTGCCGTCTGCAGCAAGGAACTCTTCATAATCTTTGGCCTGCTCTGTAAGCTGCTCCTTTTCTCCCTTTTCCAAAGGAGCACCGCTGTCTCCAACAACGCAGCAGATACCCTTGCACCTGTCATAGTCGCAGCAGAAATACTCCGTGAGTATCTCCGTGCTTACCAGACAGTTGCCAATCTCAATAACCATAGATTAATCTACGTTGAAGAAGTTTCTTATGAACTCGTTTTCCTGCAGCAGTTTCTGCGTTGGAATATCTGCCGTGGTGCCGTCCATAATGACAGTAATCCTGTTGGATGAGATAAGGTCTTTTATAAACTTGGAGAGATCTTTCTTTGTAACAGGAGTGAGCAGAGCTTTGGCGTCAGATGGGAGTGTATTGGATGCCATGTATCTTGCTTCCAGCATGTCTAACCAGTAACTTCCGCTCGCAACTCTTGCAGAGAACTGATCTTTGAGAGATTTCTCCAGCATAGCAAACTCTGCATCTGTAATGTTCTTTGATGCCTTCTCCAAAGATTTAATCAACTCTGCAATGCAGCCGTGTGCCTCCGAGGAGTCTGTCTCAAATATAGTCCTGAGCGTGAGAATGTTCTCCGGGTAGTAGTTAAGGTTTGCATCTACGTTAAAGAGCGGAACTTTGTTGTAGAGAGTTCCCTTGAATACATTCTCAACATAAATCTTTGTAAGCTGTGAGAGAATGTAGTTGTTCATATCTGCCTTCTTTGCACAGGAGAGAGTAAGTGATACATACGTTCTTGGTACGTTCATCTTTGCAAGGAATCTCTTCTCCTTATGTCCCTTGGTTGGATAGTTAGGAACAACCAGCCAGTTCTCCTTCTTGCTCTTGTCTGAAGGTATTGCTCCTATATACTTAACTGCCACATCTTTATAAGAGAGTGCGTTCTTTCCTGCAAATACAAATACAAAGTCAGATGCGTTGGAGAAGCGCTCTTTCAATTGGGCGTGAATTCTGGAGTAATCGTATGCCTCAATCTGCTCCTTTGTCAAAGGTGTAACATACTGTTTGTTGGAGTTGTTGTAGTATGTAACTGAATCTTTGAATATCTCCTGAGGAGAGAGTGATATGAACTGAAGGTCATTCAATACCTTTCTCTTGTAAACCTGGTAGGAGGCGTCATCCGGCCTTAAATCTGTCATATTCAGATAGATTGCCTGCATCAATTTCTCTGCGCTTGTTGGAATTGCAAAGCCCTCCATTCTCTCCGTATTCTGATTTATGCGAGACTCCAGATTCATGTGGTTGTAGGTGTAGAGTCTCTCCATATTTGCGTATGAGACATCTGCAATGCTGCTCAGGTCCAATACGTCATTGAAGAACTCCTGGTTTCCTATGTTCACACCCTTCATAAGAGAGAAGCCTCCCTTGCTGAATGCTCTGAAATAGAGCGTGTCTGAGGTAGATGAGGTCTCTTTGAAGAGAAGGGTTGCTCCGTTGGAAAGCAGCAGTGTATGAACTCCGGTTGTTGCATCTTCCGTCTCTGAAACAACGGTTGCAACCGTGTTGATTTCTACGTTAGGCCATACCGGAAGTGTACTCTCTCCGGCAACCAGAGATTTATCAAGCGGCTGGGAGAAAGCGCTCAGAAGACGCTCTTTGGAGATGTGGTTAATTCCATCTGCCTTAGGCAGATAGCAGGAGATAACAATGTTGTCTTCCTGGCTCAGCAGAGCGGAGATATAGGTGTTGAGCTGCTTGAGATTGAGAGAGAAGAGAACCTCTTTCATTATCTCAAAATGCATCTCCGTACTTGCAAGTGAATAGCCGTCATAGAAGGCATCCAAGGCTCTCTCCAAATAGAGGTCATTGCCCGCAACGGCACGGGTGTCATAGAGATTCTCCAGGCTCTTCCAGTAAAGATCTACAGCCTTTGTAAACTCCTGCTGGTAAGCTCCCTGGTCATAGAGTTTCTTGAGCACTCCGCTCACAAATGTTGTTGCCGCATAGACGGTGCTCGGAAGAGTTTCAAAGCGTATGGTGTAGGCGTTGCTCTTCTCTATTCCCATAAACTTGTCTTCAAAGACCTCAAGGTTGTAGAGCGGAAGATTCTCACGCACCACTCCGTCATTGATTCTGTCTACCAGAATCTTTATAGAAGCAAAGTCTAAAAAGTCTTGGATATAAGGGAGATTGGTTGTCTTATACTCATCCTTCAGAGGCTGCTTTAAGAAGTTGATGGAGACGGATGTTTTGCCGTACTCGTCATCCTGCATAATAAGGGTCTTTACTCCCTTAAACTCTTTAGGTTTGTAGTAGGTTCTCTTGCTGCCGTTAAGAGGTTTTGGTATGGTGGAGAAGACAGACTTAATCTGTGTCTCCGTTTTAGCCAAATCTACATCTCCCACCACAATGACGCACTGCAGTTCCGGGCGGCACCAGTCATAGTAGAAATTTCTCAAATCTCTTGAGTTGATGGCGTTTACGCTCCGCTTTACTTCAGATGGCTGTATCTCGTTTATGTATGGACTATCGGGATAAAGATCTCTCAACAGAGGGTTCCAGCTGTTGAGGATACGGCCGGCAAGGGTTGAGCGTTCCGCAGCAATATCCTCCTCATCTACATTAATGGAACTCATCCAGTTGTAGATTATAAGCAGGGCGGAGTCTATGGTGTTGGAGCGGGAGATTGGAAGATTGTTAATGGCGTATGTTACTCTGTCCAGCCCCGTTTGGAATGTAAGGTCATCATTGGAGAGGCCCAAAGTTCTCAGATAGTCCGGTATGGCGCTGCCGGCAAAATTCCTTGTTCCCTTTGTAGCAAGCTGTTGCAAAAGCATAAAGGAGCCGCGGTTGTCTCCCGTTTCCAGTGATGTACCCACTTTTTGAGCCACGCAGAAGGTGGCCGTTGCCTTTTGGGCCTGATTTTTGACTATGATGTAGGAGAGGCCGTTTGTCAGCTTTCCGTTTTTGACCCTTGGATCATTGGGAAGATTGGCGGAGGCTTGGGTTTGAGAGAAGAGAGCCACCGGAGACAAAAGAAACAGAAGGGCGAGTATATATGAGAACTTTTTCATAGCATTCCTTTTTGTTTCGACAAAATTAAGAATAAATATGTTGTTTGCGTGGTACGGGAGTTTTTTTTAATTTTGTCTCCGCTGTTTTACAGAAGAATACAAACTTTAAAAACTTTATACAGATGAAAAGGATCACAAAACTTTTTTTAGTTGCAGCAATCGTTCTGTTTGCTGGAAGCGCTTTTGCTCAGGATATGACCAAGGCAGGCGAGGTTTACCAGAAGGCCACCGAGGCTTATCAGGCAGGAAATGAAATGGAGGCGGTAGCGGGCTTCAAAGAGGCTCTCAGTATTGCTAAAGAGGCTGGAGATGAGGGAATTGAAATGGTTGAGGGTTGCAAGGACATGATTCCTAAGATCCTTCTCTCTGCAGCAGGCAAATTTGTTGCCGCTAAGGATTATGTAAAGGCAGAAGAGACCTATAACAGCGCACTTGCAGCAGCTAAGGAGTACGGAAAGGATGCTCTTGCAAAGAGTGCTGAGGACAATCTTGCAAAACTCCCTATGCAGCAGGGCGCAGATGCTCTGAACGCAGGAGACTTTGCTGGCGCAGCAGCCCTCTTCCAGAAGGCTACTGAGAAGAACCCAGAGAACTCAAACGCATTCCTCTATCTTGCTATGGCTAATGAGAAGGCCGGCAATCTGGATGCTGCAGAGGCTGCTTACAAGAAGGCAGGCGAACTCGGAAACGAGAAGGCTAATGCCGCTATGAGCCAGATGTTTGTATCAAATGCAAACAAGGCTCTGAAGGAGAACAAACTTAAGGATGCCATCACACTGGCAGAGAAGGCTCTTGCAATGGGACCTAACCCTTCTGCAAGCCAGATTGCAGGTATGGCTGCTTACAAATCAAGCAGTTGGGCTAAGGCTGCCAACCATCTTAAGAATGCCCCATCTTCACCTCAGACAACCTACATCATTGCATCTTGCTATGAGAAGGCCGGCAACAAGGGTCAGGCATGTGCTTTCTACAAGAAGATTCAGAACGATGCCAAGTTTGGCCCTACTGCAAAGGCAAAGATTAAGAATCTTGGTTGCTAATGCTGGAAGTTGAACTGCTGGCTCCTGCCAGAGATTTTGAAATCGGTACTGCGGCAATAGACTGCGGTGCCGATTCCGTTTATATTGCCGCTCCAAAATATGGGGCGCGCTCTCAGGCAGGCAACAGTTTTGAAGATATCAAAAACCTCTGCTCTTACGCCCACAAGTACAGGGCAAAAATCTATCTGACTCTCAATACTATCCTTTATGACAGTGAGTTAGGGGAGGCGGAAGACTTTATGTGGAGAGCATACGATGCGGGAGTGGACGCTCTTATAGTTCAGGATTTGGGAATCCTTAAGATGAACCGTCCGCCCATTCCGCTCTTTGCCTCAACCCAGACGGATATACGCACTCCGGAGAAGGCGGCTCTTTTGGAGTCTCTGGGCTTTAAGAGGCTCATCCTTGCCAGGGAACTCTCCCTTAAGCAGATACGAGAGATTCGCAGTGCTACAACCTGCCAGCTGGAGACCTTTGTTCACGGGGCGCTCTGCGTCTGCTACAGCGGGCAGTGCTACCTCTCTCAGTACCTTACCGGAAGAAGCGCCAACCGAGGAGAGTGCGCCCAGCCTTGCCGTGCAAACTACACCCTGGTAAACGAGAAGGGTGATGTTCTGGTAAAGGATTTTCCGCTGCTTTCACTCAAGGATATGGACCAGTCTGAAAACCTTGAGGCACTGATAGATGCAGGAGTAACCTCCTTTAAAATTGAGGGGCGTTTAAAGAGTGCGTCTTACGTCAAAAACATTGTCAAAAAATATGACAACGCCCTCAACGCCTTAATTGAAAAGAGGCGCAAGAGCGGTGAGGAGATTTGCCGCACCTCTTTAGGAGAGAGCACCGCTCCTTTCACTCCAAACAGTTCCAAAACCTTTACCCGCGGCACTACCGTTTTCAACATTGATGGCAAACGGGGAGACTGGGCAAGCGGAGCCGCAGCCAAGGCAAAAGGTGAATACATTGGAGAGGTGGAGAGCGTAAAGACAAACGCAAAGGGCTTTGTAACATTCTCTTACAAAGGAGATAAGAAGATAAATAACGGAGACGGCCTCTGCTTTATCTCAAAGGAGGGAGAGATTTTGGGGCAGCGTGCAAGCAGTTGCAGCGGCAACTCAGTTGAACTTTTTACCCGCAGCTCTGAGATTCAAAAAGGAGACAAAATCTACCGCAACTATGACGCCCTCTTTGAGAAGGAGTTGGAAAAACCTGTGCGCAGGGTTATCAATCTCCCGATAGATTTAGCACTCTCACCAAAAGGCATTTCCATCTCCTGCAACTTTTTGAAAGAGCCGCTCTTTTTTGATATTGAGGGAGATACGCCGCAGAATGCTGAGAAGGCGGAGGATATAATAAGAACTCAGATGGGAAAGAGCGCTCTTCACTTTAAGTTCACAGTCAGAAAGATAGAGGGCGGGTTGAGGTTCTATAAAACCTCCTCACTCAATGCAATAAGAAACTCTCTTGCCGAGGCCTTAAGTCGTGAGATTGTTGCCCGTCATGACAAAGAACGCACAGAGAATGCTTCAACGGGGCGGGCAGCGGTTGCGGAAGAATGGTTAAAGAGTGCGCCGGGAGACTACAGACTCAACTGTGCTAACAGGCTCTCCTGCAGCGTGTACAAGGAACTTGGCGTGGCCTCTCCTGCACCGGCGTTTGAACTGGAGCAACCGGCGGGTGCTGAACTTATGAGAACAAAATACTGCATCCGCCATCAGCTGGGACTCTGCCCTAATGACGGGGTGAAACTCTACCTTCTCAACGGTAAAAACCGTCTGGCTTTGGAGTTCGACTGTGCCAAATGTGAAATGGTTATCAAAGCTCTCTGATTTTTCCTATTTTTGTACGGTTATGATTTTTTCAGAAGTAGCAGGTCATAAAGAGCTTAAGGAATCCCTCAAGAATATGGTTCAGGGGGGAAAGATGCCGCACGCACTTCTCTTTTCAGAGCAGAGCGGATGCGGGGCGCTTCCTCTGGTTCTGGCACTTACGCAGTTCCTCTTCTGCAAGACCCGCCGTGCTATTTCAAGCGGAGATGACACCTGGGTGGTA
>CAMHRD010000026.1 GCA_946187365.1 uncultured Bacteroidales bacterium | reverse complement strand
TTTAGGAATCATAGATAAAAACAACAACGTTTTCATTCGCGGACGTATTAAATCTATGATTCTTACCGCATCCGGGCAGAATATTTATCCGGAGGAGATTGAAGCCGTTCTCTCCTGCAATCCGTTTGTTGCGGAGAGCGTGGTTGTTGAAAGGGGAGGCAAGCTGATAGCCCTGGTTTACCCTGAAATACCGGAAGATACAGATCCTAAGGAGATTGAAAATCTTCCTAAGGATATTGCAGACATTGCAAACGAATCTCTGCCTAAATACAGTCAGATAGCCAAGGTGGAAATAATGGAGACTCCGTTTGAGAAGACTCCTAAGATGAGCATTAAGAGATACCTGTACAAGTAATAGAAATCTCTTATTTTTACCTGATAGTCTTGATATTAGCCTTTTTACTCCAGCCGGTATAGGCTGAAGTTTGATCTTCTTTTGAAATATTTATTTCAGTATTGACGGGACGTCCCTCGTCTTTTGTAGAGTGCATAAACAACCATTCATACACCTTTTCCATATAGAAGTATCTTGCTAAATATGAGTGAGATGCGCCAATTATCCATTCGTAACGCAGGCGGGAGTTGAGATGTTTTTCTTCCAGTTCCTTTACTACAACTTGTGATGCTTTTACGCTAACACGCTTATCTGCAGTGCCGTGGATTATCCACAATGGAACCTCTCCCATACCTGTTATATCCTTCTTTGTGGTTCCGCCGCAAAGTGCAATGGCCGCGGCAACCCTGTTGGGGCAATCTGCTACAAAGTCCATTGTTCCATATCCGCCCAGGCTCATTCCAAGAACATAAACCCTGGTGGTATCGTATGGGCACTCCTCTTTCAGATAATCAAGTATGGCGCAGAGTTTCTTTGGGTTCCAGGTTTCTCCCGGGTTCTGAGGTGCCAGTACAACAGCAGGTATTTTTCTTCCTCTCTCAAGAGCATCTATGGTTCCGTAGCGTCTTACTTTTTCTAAATCTTTTCCGCACAGACTTCTTCCGTGGAGGAAGACCACAAGCGGAATTTCTTTTACTGTAGAATCCTGTTTATCATATCCTTCCGGAGTATAAAGCCAAAAGTTATAACTGCCTGGAACTTTATTTCTCATTGCCCTGAGCAATGGCGCTGTTTTCTTTTTGGCATCTGAAACGGTTTTCAGAGTGTCTGCATTGGGTGTGTTATTTGTCTGTGCTGCCGCGTAAAACGGAAGGGCAAATATTATAAACAACAGCACTATTTTTTCTTTCATCTTCATATCTCCTATTTGATTACAAACTTGAAGATGCCGTTCACACGGGAGCCTACAACAGCAGCGTTTCCAACTACAGTTGGAGAAGACTCAAAGTTGTAAGCCACTTTCTTTGAATAGATTACAGCTCCTGTTTTGGCTTCTATAAGATAGATAACACCATCTCCGTCTCCTGTGAAAATATACATCTTGTTCTCTTTGTCATAAAAGGCAACCGGAGAAGACCAGCAGAATTGGCTCAGCGGAATGTTGTAGATAACAGAGCCGTCTTTTGTGGAAAGGGCAAAAAATTCTCCGTTTGTTTTGGCAGCTTTCTGGCGGCAGACGTTTGCAAATATCATCTCCTTGCAATCCCCTTCTCCCAGCAGCGGAGTAGAATACATTCCTCCGTCCATAATCTTTTCTCCATGCTTTAAGCGGCGGCAAGGTATCTTTTGTTCCCAAACTAAAGAACCGTCTAATCCGTTGATTTTAATAAAATAACAAAGGCCTTCCATTCCCTGGTGGTCTACCTCGCTTGCAGCGTAAATGAACGGGGTCTCATTTTCTATACGGCATACAACTGTTCCGTCTGAATCATCATGGTTGCTGTAATGCCAAACGGGTTTCATGGTGTTCAGATTAATGCAGAGAATATTTCCGTTGTTATCCTGGAACCAGCCGTAGTTTCTCCAAATTGCTATGCTTGATTCTACTCCCGGAGCAGCACCTCCTACCTTGTAACGGAGTGTCTGAAGCAGGTTGAGTTTTCCCTGTTCTCTGGAAAATTTGTAAATGCTTCCGTTTTCTCCCGGCCAGATAAGATAACCGCCTGCAACTACCGGAGAGGAGTCAAACGCTCCCCATTTTCTCCACGCCTTGTAATCTGAGAATCTGTATGTTATTCTATGCTTAAGAAGGTCTACACAGAGCAGATTCATTGGTGTTTCTCTGGAGACTCCGTGGCCAATATAGAGGTTCTTGAACTCAGGATCCAAAGAGGGTGAACCCTTAATGGTGTTCTGCACATCCAAGTCTGAACGGGTGCGTTTTCCGGTGTTGAAATCTAAAAAATATGCTTTTGCATTCAGAGATGTAAAGATGATTTCCTCTCCGCTTTCAAGTGCGGAAGGAAGAATGACGCCTGCCTTGCGGAAACTCCCCACATCCTCTTTGCTCCAATGAACATAGATAGGCTGGCCGGTCCATCCTGTTCCGCCACCCCAGTTTCCAAACTTGGTTTCAAAGTTGTCTTCCGGAGTTTTAAACGTCCAGGCAATCTCCACAGTATCTGGCCGTTTCTCCAGAGTGCCTCCAAACGCGGCGTTACGCAACAAGTTTCTTCTGAATGTGAAAGTGGAAAAATCAGATGCATACCTGTCATCCAAATCCTGCAGATAATAGGTGAGCGTATCTTTCTGTTCTACAACAAAATAGACCTTTTGGGCTGAGGCGTATGAGGTATCCGGAAGGAAAAGTTTTTCTATGGGTACCTGTTCAAGTGTATCTGTAACAGGCGGTTCCTCCTGTACAACATTTCTGCCGGCACACCCGGCAGAAATCAAACCCACTACAGAGAATATCAAAAAAGAGTACGCTCCCATCCGGCATCTATTTTTTAGGACCTTTCAGTTTTGCGGCAGAGGCGTCTATGCTTCTTTGAAGTTCTATGATTTTGTTTATTTCCTCAACCAATTCATCATCTTCTTCCAGACTTTTTTCTATCTTGAATCTCTCTTTACTGTAAGCCTCTATCTCATTGTCTGTTACCTTCATCATCTGCTTGCTTTGAGCAAACAGATTCTGCATACCCTTTAAGAAACTGCAGCTCAACAGGGCGTGCTGCGTATAATCAAAATCCAGAATACCCCTTGCGGTGGAGAAGGCTATATTCTGCTGCAATTCTTGCTGAACAGCGTCACAAATCATAGTTTTGTAATTATGGCGCATCAGATAGAGTGAGGCAACACTCTCAGTAAACAACACATTGCTCACCGTGTTGATAGTTTCAATATTGGAGGAAAAAATGTGCTCTATTGTCTCTGTATATTCAATATTTGGAATCAGACGTCCCATTCGTGCCATAGTTATATTGTTGAACTGCGTGGTATCTTCAGCCAGCTGCTTCTGAATCTCCATAGACTGCCGGATGGAGGAGTCTGCCTTTTCAATTGATTTCAACGATGTGTACATATCATACATCACCATCATTACAATCTGGCGTTTCTCATTCTTTTTCTTGTTGTGCTCTATAAGGGCGGCGGTGCCGAATGTGATGGCAATAGATATGGTGGTGGCCAGAAGCGAGAGCAGGAACTGCTTCCAGGAAGATGGAATCTTTACGTTGGTATTCATAATCTGCAATCTTTATAAAACCTGTTCTACGGAAATTTTGCCGGAGTTGGTCTCTTCCAGTTTCTTTGCTACAGAATCTGCCTCTTCTTTGGAAGAGAAGGGGCCAACTATATATTTGGTACCTTCTGCTGAGGTAACCTTTGCCATATCCTTGCCGGTGGCAGATTTGATGGTGTGAAGTAAAACTTCAGGTAAACGCTCCAATCCGCTGATTACTACGTTATATGCTCCTGCCGGCTCTGCCTTGGATTTCTTGGCAGCCTGTGACTCTTCCTTTCTGGCGGTTGCCAGCGGATAGGCCTTGCCATCCTTGAGGGCTGTAATCTGTGAGGTAGAGAAGAGTTTTTTAACCTTGGAGAGCTGCTTCTGGGCCTCTGAATATTTGGTAAAAGCACCTGCGCTATAGACGTAACGGCCGTTCTGCTCCTTTTCAAAGACAGGGGAGAGCCCCTTGAAACTTGCAACGTTGGCCGGCTTTACCGAACTCATAAAACGGATCTGATAGATAATGCCATCCGGTAAATCTTCCCATTCAGCAAGCCACCCCTTCTTTAAAATCTTGAAGGTAAGGTCTTTCTTTGGACGCTGCAGATTGAAGTTTTCTATATCTGTAACTTTTGCCCTGTCATTGAGCAGGTTGGATGGGTTAAAGTCTTCATCCTCTTCATCTTCTTCCTGCGCGTTGAACTCTTCACCCAGTTCAATATCTCTGCTGGACGGAACAACCACGCCGGAGTTGAAGAACTCCTCCTCCATTTTCCTGATGGTTATCTCACTCTCTCTAATCTGCTGGCGCAGAGCAAGAAGGGCGTTCTCGTCATCTGTTATGATTTTGGTGATTTTGGCAATGGAGTCTTTTCTTATCTGCACCATAACGGAGTCTTCTGTTGCACGAAGCCTCTCTTCTACTTCCGTGTAAAGTTCGCGGGTGCCCTGCTGCCGGGCAACCATCTGCTTCTCCCTCTTTTTGAGGTTTCTGCAACGTACGCTCTCTCTGGTGTAATTCTGTGTCTTTACAACAGTTGCAGAATCCATAGGGGAGTTGACTTTTGTCTGGTCTACCTCTTTGAGGGCTTTATTAATCTCTGCGTTGGTGATGGAATCTCTCTCCTTGTCTGTGGTGGTTCTTACGGCACCCCTTAAGCGTGCAATGTTGGCAGCCTCTTTTGCAGATAGAGCTTTGGTAATGGGATCCGGCTGGTAATCAACAACGTATGTAACTATCATGGTTGTGCTGTAAAGCGGAGAGTTGGGATTATCCAGAAGGCGGGTGGAGGAGAAGGCTGCGTAACGGCTATCGGGAGTTACATAGAAAAAGAGGTCATCTCCGGGGGAGGAGTAAGGGAAGCCCATATTCTGCGCCGGCCCCCAATCCTTCTTCTCTTCATCCCAAGAGCAGACGTAAAGGTCATACCCGCCCGCACCGGAGTGGCCGTTGGAGGAGAAGTAGAACTTTTTACCGTCTGGAGAGACAAAAGGAAAAAGCTCGTTGCCCGCGGTGGAGATGTTGCCGGAGAGTTTTTGAGGGATGCTCCAGACACCGTCCGCACCCTTAACCGTTCTGTATATGTTCCAACTCCCATTAACTTCTTTTGCACTGTAATAGAGGGTGTTGGTGTTGTTTGCAAGGTAAAGGGTGTCACTGGTGGTGTTGAGCCCCTCCGGCGCGTGAATGAATCCGCCGGCAATGTTTATGTTGGGATAGTAGAGGAAGAAATCCCTCTTATCCATGGTCTTACGGGTAACTACGGTTGGCTCGGAGACAAACTTCAGCATCTCTTCTCCGTTCTGGCAGCAGATAATCTTCATATCCAGAGCCCTCTTTTCTGCCGGCTCTGCCTTTGCGGCCAACTCTTCATATATGGTGAGGGCCTCAGCAAAGTTGTAACTTCTGTAGAGGGAGTCTGCAACTCTCTCTTTTTGCTGTGCCTTCTGATTGTTCTGTGCCTTTGCCGGTGTGGTTAAAAGAAGGGCCACAACGGGCAAAATCATCATCGCGATAATTTTATTCATCTCTTTGCTCTTTTCAAAAGGGAGCCAAATGGCTGTAACAAAGGTATGAAATAGTTTATTTTTTACGAAAAAATTGTAAATTTGCGGCCTATTATCAAAACTGTAATTAAAAAATGCAAAACAAAGGACTCTTTAGAGCATTGGCAATCCTGATTGCGCTTGCGTGTCTGTACCAGCTGTCATTCACGTTCGTTACCAGAAATCAGGAGAAGAAGGCGGAGGCGTTTGCAGCCAAAGCTGTTGAGATAGAGAAGAATAAGCCGGAATTTGCACAGGTGTCAGACCTGAACAAGGCTTTCTATCTAGACTCACTTCAGAAAGTTAAAAACAGATATTACCTAGATTCAATCACAGCAAAGAAGGTCTATCTCGGATACACTTACAAGGATGTAAAAGAGAAGGAGATCAAACTTGGTTTGGACCTGAAGGGAGGTATGAACGTGATGATGCAGGTTCAGCTCAGGGATTTGGTCAAGGCTCTTGCCAACAATAACCAGAGCGAGGAGTTTACAAAGGCCCTCAACCTTGCAACCGAGAGAGAAGTGACTAGCCGTCAGGACTTTATCACCCTCTTCAAGCAGGCTTGGGAAGAGGTTGCTCCTACCCAGAGACTCTCCACCATCTTTGGAACCTACGAGATGAGAGACAGAATCACTCCAGAGACTTCAAATGATGAGGTTATCTCAATCATCCGCAAGGAGGCAGAGAGTGCAATCTCCAACTCATTCAACGTGCTCCGCAGCCGTATTGACCGTTTTGGAGTTACCTCTCCTAACATTCAGAAACTCGGAAACTCCGGAAGAATTCTTGTGGAACTTCCTGGTGTTAAGGAGCCTGAGCGTGTTAGAAAACTTCTCCAGGGAACTGCTTCATTGGAGTTCTGGCCAACATTTGAGGGCAGCGAGGTTTACGGTGCTCTTGCACAGGCAGACGCTTTGCTCAGAGATATGAACGCTGCTGAGGCTGCCGTTGAGGACAGCGTAGCAGTTACCAAAGACTCCACCAATATTGCGGAGATGATTAAGCAGGAGATTAGTGCAACTGACTCACTTTCACAGGATGAGGTTGCCTTTGCAAAACAGCATCCACTGCTTTACCTCCTCCGTCCTCAGGCTTACCAGGGACAGATTGCTCCTGGTCCTGAGATGGGACGTGCTCACTACAAGGATACTGCAATGATTAACAAGTATCTGAGCATGCCTCAGGTTAAGGCTATCCTTCCTGCAGATCTGGTTCCTATGTGGACAGTTAAGCCTGTAGACGAGGCAGATACTTACTACGCTCTGATAGCCATAAAGAACTCATCCAGAGACGGTAAGGCTCCTCTGGACGGAAGCTGCATTACAGATGCAAGCATCTCTTACCAGCAGAGCGGCGGACTTCCTGGCGTAAGCATGTCTATGAACCCTGAGGGTGCAAAGACCTGGGCAAGACTTACCGCAGACAACATTAAGAGAAGCATTGCCGTTGTATTGGACGGAATGGCTTACTCCTACCCAACCGTAAAGAATGAGATTACCGGCGGTAACTCTCTGATTGACGGACGTTTCACCATTGATGAGGCAACAGACCTTGCAAACGTTCTCAAATCCGGTAAACTTCCTGCACCGGCAACCATTCTTCAGGAGCAGGTTGTAGGTCCTTCACTCGGACAGGAGTCTATCAATTCAGGTATGATTTCATTCCTGATTGCATTCATACTGGTTCTGCTTTATATGCTCTTCTTCTACAGAGGCGCAGGAGTTGCTGCTTGTATTGCTCTGATTTGTAACGTGGTATTCCTTCTTGGATCTCTCGTTTCAATGGGTGCGGTACTTACACTCCCTGGTATTGCCGGTCTGGTACTTACCCTGGGTATGGCGGTAGACTCCAACGTCATTATCTACGAGCGTATTAAAGAGGAACTCAGAAGCGGTAAGCAGCTCCGCCTTGCTATTAAGGACGGTTACAGCAACGCTTACTCTGCAATTTTGGACGGTAACTTAACCACCATCATTGTAGGTATTGTACTTGCAGTATTCGGTACAGGTCCTATTCAGGGATTCGCAACTACTTTGATTCTTGGTATCATCACCTCACTCATCACCTCAATCTTCATTACAAGATTGTACTTTGAGGGTCGTCTTTCCAGAAACAAGAACATTACATTTGAGGGCAAAGCAACCCGCAACTTCCTTACCAATACAAAGATAGACTTCATTGGTCTGAGGAAGACAACATACGTAATTGCTCTTGCAGTTATTATCACCTGCCTTGGTTTCATCTTTACAAAGGGCTTTACCTACGGTGTAGATTTCACCGGAGGCCGTACCTACGTAATGAGATTTGACAAGATGGTTTCTGCAGACGATGTTCGTAAGGCAGCAACCGCCGAGTTTGGTGAGAGCGTTGAGGTTAAGCAGTTTGGTTCAGGCAGCCAGATGAAGGTAACCACCAAGTACAAGATTAACGACAATTCTCAGGAGGTTGATCAGGAGGTAGAGGGCAAACTCTACAACGCTTTGAAAGGCTTCTTTGAGACTCCGCTTACTCAGGAGCAGTTTACAACAACCGTAGATAACCCTAACGGAATTGTAAGTTCAGACAAGGTTGGTCCTACCATTGCAAATGACATGAAGAGAAAGGGTACGTATGCAGTTATTATTGCGTTGATTGCCATCTTCCTCTACATTGCAGGACGTTTCTCCAACTGGTCCTGGGGTGCCGGCGGTATTGCCGCATTGGCACACGATGCAATCATTGTAATAGGCTTCTACTCAATATTCACCGGAATCCTGCCGTTCTCACTGGATGTAGATCAGACATTCATTGCTGCGGTTCTGACAATCATTGGTTACTCAATTAATGATACCGTGGTTATCTTTGACCGTATCCGTGAGTACAAGAAACTCTACCCAAAGAGATCTCTTAAGGAGAATATTAACGGCGCTGTAAACAGCACACTGGCAAGAACTTTCAACACTTCAGGTACAACATTGGTTGTATTGCTGGCAATTGCAATCTTTGGCGGTGACACCATCCGCGGATTTGCAGTGGCTCTTGCAATAGGCGTTATTGTGGGTACATTCTCATCTGTATTCGTTGCAACTCCAATCATGTACGACATCAACAAAAAGAAGGTTGAGAAGGTAGAGAAAAAGTAGAGTTGAGACTCGGTTTTAAGAGGGGGATGGCTTTGCGGCCACCCCCTCTTTTTTTAGGTAAAACAAGCCGCTTGGTTACGGCTATTTTTTATAAATTTGTAGGGTTATAGCAAAAATTTTATGAGCAGAAAGAATTCAAAAAGGAACAGGGGCGGAAAAGGAACAAAAGCGGCCTTTTTAAGGCTCAAAAAGTCCAGGAAGGAGAGAGGTTTAACTATGGGGAGAAGGGCTGAAAGAAGGGGCGTTGCGGGCGCAGGCCGCAGAGT
>CAMHRD010000025.1 GCA_946187365.1 uncultured Bacteroidales bacterium | reverse complement strand
CAAGATAGTAAGCGTTACCTTCATACATTGTTGCAAGGCGTGAACCAAGATATTTATCATCTCCAATATATGCTTTGCTGAGTGAATCCTGGAAATCCTTCATAAATTTCTGAGAAGCTCTTGGGTCCATTCCCTTTGCTTTATTCTCTGCCTCTGTAACTGCGTCTGTTACATCTATGAAGCGGTCTATAAAGGTAACGGTGAGGCCCGGTGCTGGAAGTTCCTGGCTCTGGTTCATTGCCCAGTATCCGTCTTTAAGGTAATCATGATCTGTGGTGGAAAGCTTCTGAATGCTGCTGTATCCGCAGTGGTGGTTGGTAAGTACAAGTCCCTGAGGGGAAACAACTTCTGCAGTACATCCGCCGCCAAAAATCATAATGGCGTCTTTGAGTGAAGAGTTGTTCACATCATAAATCTGCTTAGCGGTAAGCTTGCAGCCCGCAGCCTTCATATCCTTAATGTTCATCTTCTCAAGGAGCTGGAGGAGCCACATACCCTCATCTGCTTTGGCACCAAAAGGAAGAGCCATCAGAAGGGCAAGAATCATTACTCTGAATTTTTTCATAATCTATCTGTTTGATGTTAATTTTCCTTAATTTTGAAAACGCTGGTAAAATTATCAAAAATGGAGTCAGAAAGCAACCAAATTTCTAAAGTTGTAATATGTTCAGATAAATTCAAGGGCGGTCTATCCTCTCTTCAGGTGGCGGAATCTGTAAAGGAGGGACTGCTGCGTTATGGAGTTTTCAAAAGGGGAGAGCCCTCTTTCTTGAGTCTTGAACCGCAGTTTGATATTGTGGAAATGGCAGACGGCGGAGACGGCAGCGCTGCTCTCTTTGGCAGAATCTGCAATGCAGAACGTGTTGAGACAAAGGTTGTTGGGCCGCTGGGCAAAGAGACGGACTCCTACTATATGTTCTCCAAAACTCTCCCAACCGGAGAGAATATTCCCTGCGCCTTTATTGAGTGTGCAACCGCCTGCGGTCTTGCAATGGTTCCTTTAAAGGAGAGAAATCCTCTTAAGACCACAACCTACGGAGTGGGGCAACTTATCCGTTCTGCCGTTGAGAAGGGTGCAAAGAAAATCTGGATTGGAATTGGAGGAAGCGCAACCAATGACTGCGGTTTGGGAATGGTTCAGGCCTTGGGATTTGAGACGGAGGGCGTTAAAGAGTATATTACCGGCGGAAACCTGAACAAGATAACGCAAATCTCTGAGATTAAAGATACTGCGTGGAGAGAGAAACTCTACTCCACGGAGTTTGTTATGGTTAACGATGTTGATAATCCGCTACTGGGTCCTACCGGCGCAACCTACATATACTCACCGCAAAAGGGGGCAACAAAGAGAGCTATGGAGCAGATGGAGGAGGGGTTCAAAAAGGTTCTTACAATCCTTCCAAAGTTTCAAAAGTCCCGCGTAACGGCAGAAGAATCAGCGCTTTTCAAAGGTGCTGGTGCTGCAGGTGGTTTGGGCTTTGCTCTGCGTCACTTCCTTGGAGCGGATGCGGTGAGCGGCTTTGAGTTCTTTGGAAACTACCTCCAGAACCTGGGTAAAAAATTAGCAGAGGCGGAACTCATTATTACGGGAGAGGGAAGGGTAGATAATCAGAGCCTTATGGGAAAAGTGGTTGGCGGCGTCACCCAGACGCTGAGCAAAATGAAGGAGCACAAAAGGTTATGGGTGGTTTGCGGTAAGTCATCTATCGCGGAGGAAGAGATTGCTAAAAATTGTGGGCAGGCGGAGGTTAAGATTTATCAACTTGCAGATATTGAGCCTAATATATCGGCTAGAATGAAAAGAGAGGCGCCTCTGCTCTCCCAGCTGACCTACTTTGCCGCAATGGAAACGGACGCTTTCCTGTAGGAAAAGGGCGTTTTTTTTCTTATATTTGGCATCTTAAAATCAAGAAAAAGTAAATATTTAAAATAAAATGAAGACTTACGAAACCAAAAACATTAGGAACGTCGTACTTCTAGGTAGCCCTAAATCGGGCAAAACTACTTTTGTAGAGAGTATGATGTTTGAGGGCAAGGTTATAGACCGCCGCGGCTCCGTTGAGGGCAAAAACACAATGAGTGACAACACGGAGATTGAACAGATTTATCAGAGATCTATCTACTCAACTCTCTTGTATACAGAGTTTATGGACACCAAGTTCAACATCATTGATACTCCGGGTTCAGATGACTTTGTTGGCGGTGTTTACTCAGCATTCTCAGTTTGTGACAGCGGTATTGTTCTGGTGAACGCTACTCAGGGCGTTGAGGTTGGTACGGAGATTTTCATCCGCCAGGCTCAGAAGCATAATAAACCTCTTGTAATTGCTGTAAACCAGTTAGATAGCGAGAAGGCAGATTGGCATCAGGCAATTGATTCCCTCAAGAACGTTTACGGTGGTAAGATTGTTCTTGTTCAGTTCCCTGTTTCCGTAGGTACAGAGTTCAACGCATTCATTGACGTGCTCAAGATGAAGATGTACCGCTTTAAGGATGATAACGGAACAAGAGAGGAACTTGAGATTCCTGCAGACATGATGGATGAGGCACAGACTCTCCAGCAGGAACTTATTGAGAAGGCTGCAGAGAATGACGAGCAGCTTATGGAGATTTTCTTTGACAAGGGTTCACTTACAGAGGATGAGGTCCGTTCAGGTCTTAAGGCCGGAATGCTTAAAGATGAGATCTTCCCTGTATTCTGCCTCTCTGCAAAGAAAGACATTGGAGTTAAGAGAGTTATGGAGTTCGTTATCAACACTCTGCCGGATCCGGGTCAGCATGAGAACGAACTCAAAGAGGGCGGCAGCGTAAAGGTAGATGCTAACGGTCCTACTTCATTGTTCTTCTACAAAACCGCTTTGGAGCAGCACCTTGGAGATGTTGCTTACTTCAAAGTTATGACCGGTACACTCAAAGAGGGTATGGATCTTTACAACCCGGAGACCGGTGATAAAGAGAGAGTTACCATTATCTATGCAGCTGCAGGAAAGAAGAGAGAGAAGGTTTCTGAGATGAAGGCCGGTGATATAGGTTGCACCGTTAAACTTAAGAGCGTTAAGGTTGGTCAGACCCTCTGTGCAGGTTGCGAGTACACATTTGCACCAACCAAATTCCCTGAGCCTAAGTTCCGTACAGCAATCAAGGCTAAAGAGGAGAAGGATGAGGAGAAACTCGGAGAACTTCTCAACCGTGCTTCTGCAGAGGATCCTACAATTGTTGTAGAGTACTCTAAGGAGCTGAAACAGACCATCCTCAGCGGACAGGGAGAGCACCACATCAACATTCTCAAGTGGAAACTCAATAACGTAGATAAACTTGAGATTGATCTTATGGCTCCAAAAATCCCTTACAGAGAGACCATTACAAAGGTTGCTATTGCAGACTACCGTCACAAGAAACAGTCCGGCGGTGCAGGTCAGTTCGGTGAGGTTCACCTACTCATTGAGCCTTACTATGAGGGCAAGCCTGAGCAGAACAAGTTCAAGGTAGACAACCAGGAGATGGTTCTCAACGTTAAGGGTAAAGAGGAGTATCCACTGGAGTGGGGCGGTAAGTTGGAGTACTACAACTGTATAGTTGGTGGTGCTATTGATGCACGCTTCATGCCAGCTATTCTTAAGGGAGTTATGGAGAAGATGACAGAGGGTCCTCTCACCGGTTCATACGCAAGAGATATCCGCGTTTATGTATTTGACGGTAAAATGCACCCGGTAGATTCCAACGAGCTCTCCTTCAAACTTGCTGCACGTAACGCATTTAAGGAGGCCTTCAAGAAGGCAGGTCCAAAGATTATGGAGCCTATCTACAACATTGAAGTAATGGTTCCGTCTGACTGCATGGGAGATGTAATGAGTGATCTCCAGAACCGCCGTGCACTTATAGAGGGTATGCAGAGTGAGAACGGCTTTGAGGTTCTCAAGGCCAGAATTCCTCTTGCAGAGCTCTACAGATATTCTACAACCCTCAGCTCACTCACTTCAGGTAGAGCTACCTTCTCTCAGAGATTTGCTGAATACCAGCAAGTTCCTGCAGATGTACAGGAGAAACTCCTGAAGGCATACGAGGAGAGCGAAAAGGACGAATAATGATAATTGAGTGCAAAGATATTACTAAGGCCTTTGGGACCCAGCGGGTTCTCAAGGGCCTTAATTTTTCTGCCAACGAGGGAGAAATCCTCAGCATTGTAGGCGCCAGTGGAGCCGGCAAAACCACTCTTTTGCAGATACTTGGAACCATTCTTACTCCCGATGGTGGAGAGGTAATCATAGACAACACCAATGTCTTCCAACTCTCCCCAAAGGAGCTCTCAACTTTCCGCAACCAAAAGATTGGATTTGTCTTTCAGTTCCACCACCTGCTCCCGGAATTTACCGCATTGGAGAATGTGATGATGCCCGCACTCATTGGCCGCTATGAGCACGCCCTCTCTTCTTCCGGCAACTCAAAGTTAACGGACAAAGAGATCAATGCCCACGCACAGGAACTTCTTAATGAACTGGGCCTCAGTGGAAAAGAGAACTCCCGCCCTGCAGAACTCAGTGGCGGAGAACAGCAGCGCGTTGCCATTGCCAGAGCAATGATCAACTCCCCAAAAATTATCTTTGCAGACGAACCAAGCGGCAACCTGGACAGTAAAACCAAACAGGAACTTCACGATCTTTTCTTTAAGACCAGAGAGAAGTACAACCAAACAATCATCATTGTAACTCACGATGTTGACCTTGCCCGCCGCTGTGACCGCTTCCTTGAACTAAAAGACGGAGTCTTTGTAAATGAGTAACAACTACTTCAAGTTCAAGCAGTTCACCGTCTTTCAAGAAAATGTCTCCATGCGTGTTAATACGGATGGAGTCTTACTCGGCGCCTGGGCAACAGTGCCGGCCACAAGAGTTTTAGATGTAGGCACGGGTACCGGAGTTATTGCTTTAATGATTGCTCAACGCCTATTACAACCGCAATATCAAATAGTTGCAATAGATGTTGATAAACCTTCAATACAACAGGCACAGGAGAATTTTCAACAGTCAAAATGGAGCAAATCCCTTGTTGCAAAACACATCTCACTTCAAGATTTTAAGACAGAGCAGCTCTTTGATCTCATCATCTCAAACCCGCCGTACTTTAACAATGCCCTCAAGAATCCAAGTGAAACAAAATGCACAGCCCGTCATACAGATTCCCTTTCATATCAAGACCTTACAGACGCCGCCTCAAAACTCCTAAAACCCAGCGGCCGCCTCAGCGTCATCATCCCATTTGATGAATACTCCACAATGCAATCTGCAATAATTGTAACCAACAAGCTCCGCCTCTCACGCCTTTGTAAAGTCTTCACCCTCAGGCAAGACCCAGCCCCAAAACGCCTGCTGTTGGAGTTCACAAAAGAACAAATAACACACCCCGTTCAAGAAGAAGCCCTCTGCATAATGGAAGACCCCACCACCTTCACCGCAGAGTACAAATCCCTCACAAAAGATTTCTACTTAAAGTTTTAGGACGGCCATGAAGGCGGATTGAGGAACCTGGACTTGGCCTACCTGGCGCATGCGTTTCTTTCCCTTCTTCTGCTTTTCCAGAAGTTTTCTCTTACGGGAGATGTCTCCTCCGTAACACTTGGCTGTTACATCTTTACGGACCTGGCGGACGGTCTCTCTGGCAATGATCTTTGCACCTATTGCCGCCTGGATTGCAATGTCAAACTGCTGGCGTGGAATGAGTTCCTTTAACTTCTCGCACATACGTCTTCCAAAGTCGTATGCATGGTCTCTGTGGATGAGAGAGGAGAGGGCATCTACCTGCTCTCCGTTGAGAAGAATATCCAGTTTTACAAGAGCGGCCTCTCTGTAGTCTGTGATGTGGTAATCAAATGAGGCATAGCCCTTTGAGATGCTCTTGAGTTTGTCATAGAAGTCAAAGACTATCTCTGAAAGCGGAAGGTCAAAGTTGAGTTCAACTCTGTCTGTTGTGATGTAGTGTTGGCTTATGAGTATGCCTCGTTTATCCAGACAGAGTTTCATAATAGGACCAAAGAAGTCTGCCTTTGAGATTACCTGCGCTCTTATGTACGGCTCCTCAATATGGTCTATCATTGTAACCTCCGGAAGGCCGGAAGGGTTGTGTACATCAAGCACCTGCCCGTCTGTGGTATAGACTTTAAATGAGACGTTTGGAACGGTGGTGATGCAGTCCATGTCAAACTCTCGGAAGAGTCTCTCCTGCACAATCTCAAGGTGTAAGAGTCCAAGGAAGCCGCAGCGGAAACCAAAGCCCAATGCAAGTGAACTCTCAGGTTCAAAGACAAGAGATGCGTCATTGAGCTGCAGCTTTTCCAGTGAAACTTTTAACTGGTCATACTCATCTGTTTCTACCGGATAGACGCCGGCAAAGACCATTGGCTTAACCTCCTCAAAGCCTGCAATGGCCTCCGTACAAGGGTTTTGTACGGATGTAATGGTATCTCCCACCTTTACCTCAACTGCACTCTTTATTCCGCTGATGATATATCCTACGTTGCCGCAACCTATCTCCTGGTGCGGTTGGAGTTTCATACCCATAACACCTACCTCGTCTGCAACATACTCCATTCCGGTGTTGAAGAATTTCACCTTCTCTCCCTTGTGGATGGAGCCCGCTTCAACTTTGTAGTATGCTATGATTCCTCTGAAAGGGTTGAATACGGAGTCAAAAATAAGGGCCTGGAGCGGAGCGTTCGGATCTCCTGTTGGGGCAGGAATTCTATCTACAATAGCATCCAATATCTCATTAACTCCCTGGCCCGTCTTGGCGCTGCACATAAGTACCTCTTCCGGAGCGCAGCCAATAAGGTCACATACCTGGTCTCTGATAAGCTCGGGCTCTGCGGCCTCCATATCAATTTTATTGAGGACGGGAATTATGGTAAGGTCATGGTCCAATGCAAGATAGAGGTTGGAGATGGTCTGGGCCTGAACGCCCTGGGTGGCATCTACAACCAGCAGCGCCCCCTCTGAGGAGGCTATGGAACGGGAAACTTCGTATGAGAAATCTACATGGCCCGGGGTATCAAGAAGGTTGAGGGTGTACTCCTCCCCGTCTTTCTGATATTTCATCTGAACGGCGTGGCTTTTAATGGTTATACCCTTCTCTTTCTCCAAATCCATAGAGTCCAGCACCTGGTTCTCCATCTCACGGCTGGAGACGGTGTTGGTCACCTCCAGCATCCTGTCTGCCAAGGTGCTCTTACCGTGGTCTATATGCGCTATTATGCAAAAGTTCCTAATGTTCTTCATCACTCTGCAAAAATAAGAAAACCATTGGACAAATCTCTACTATTGCTAAATCAAAGCAAATAAGTTAATTTTACCACAATAACAAAAAGAGTTCTTTTTAGCTATATGTCTGATATTCAAAAATTAAAGGATACGGCTACCCAAATTCGCAGAGATATCTTACGAATGGTAACGGGTGCCGCAAGCGGGCATCCGGGAGGAAGCCTCAGTTCTACAGATGTTGTAACGGCACTGATGTTCAGTGTAATGAATCAAGATCCTAAAACCTGGACCCGCTCCGGAAAGGGTGCAGATATGTTCTTCCTCTCCTGCGGCCACGAGTCTCCGCTTCTTTACAGCGCTCTTGCCAGAAGAGGCTACTTTGACGTTAAGGAGCTGGGAACCTTCAGAAAACTGGGTTCAAGGCTTCAGGGACACCCTGCTACAGATACCGGACTTCCCGGCATTCATATAGCCAGCGGCTCTCTGGGACAGGGACTTAGCGCTGCCGTGGGTGCTGCTCTGGGAAAGAGGCTGGACGGAGATCCTAACTTTGTTTACGTTCTGGTTGGAGACGGTGAGAGCCAGGAGGGTCAGATTTGGGAGGCAGCAGAGTTTGCTTCACACCACAAGGTAGACAACCTCATTGCCTTTACAGATTGGAACGGACAGCAGATAGACGGAACAACGGAAGAGGTTATTGGTCCGGACCATCTGGACCAGCGCTGGAGAGCCTTCGGCTGGAACGTTGTAGTTGTAAAAGACGGCAACGATATGGAGCAGATTCTCTCTGCAGTAAAACTGGCAAAGGAACTCTTAACTACTGACCACAAGCCTGTTATGGTGATGTTAAAAACCGTTATGGGCAAGGGTGTAGACTTTATGGAGGGCACATGCAAGTGGCACGGCAAAGCTCCTAAACCGGAGGAGTGCGAGAAGGCGCTCGCTCAACTGAAAGAGACATTGGGAGATTACTAAACTAAAAGAAACTATCGAGATGAAAAAGTATATAGACACCGGTAAAAAAGATACCCGCTCAGGTTTTGGAGAGGGGCTGTTAGAGCTTGGCAAACAGATGGATA
Source organism: uncultured Bacteroidales bacterium (assembly GCA_946187365.1). Classification (GTDB taxonomy): domain Bacteria; phylum Bacteroidota; class Bacteroidia; order Bacteroidales; family UBA932; genus Egerieousia. Next base: position 676 of record CAMHRD010000025.1, on the reverse strand, counting down.
ACGTTGTTGCCCTCACTGCAGACCTTAAGGGGTCAGTTAAGATGGATGCTTTTGCAAAGGAGTTTCCTCAGAGATTTTTCCAATGCGGTATTGCTGAGGCAAATATGATTAACACGGCGGCGGGCCTTTCACTCAGCGGTAAGGTTCCGTTTGTTGGAACGTTTGCAGCTTTTGCTACGGGCAGAGTTTACGACCAGGTTAGAATGTGCGTAAGTTACTCTGAAACAAACGTTAAGATTGCCGCTTCACACGCCGGAATTACCCTCGGAGAGGATGGTGCAACTCACCAGATTCTGGAGGATATTGGTCTTATGAGAATGCTTCCGGGAATGGTAGTTATCAATCCTTGTGACTTTAATCAGACCAAGGCTGCTACCATTGCTGCGGGCAAACACGTTGGTCCTGTTTACCTGAGATTCGGACGCCCTTCTGTTCCTAATTTTACGCCTGAGAACCAGGAGTTTGTAATAGGTAAGGCTATTCTTCTGAATGAGGGAAAAGATGTCTCAATCTTTGCAACGGGGCACCTTGTTTGGGAGGCACTGATTGCTGCTGAGGAGTTGGAGAAGGAGGGAATATCTGCAGAGGTTATAAACATTGCAACCATTAAACCTCTTGATGTTCCGGCAGTTATGGCTTCTGTAAATAAGACGGGCTGTGTTGTTACGGCAGAGGA
>CAMHRD010000024.1 GCA_946187365.1 uncultured Bacteroidales bacterium | reverse complement strand
GGAGAAGATTGTTGCTGAGGCGGTCTCTTTTGCCGCTAAAGCCATCGTGATAACGGGTGGAGAACCAATGAATTACCCTCTGGATATACTCTGCAACCTGCTCAAGCAGTACGGCATGGAGATCTTTCTGGAGACCAGCGGAAGTTCTCCTTTCAGCGGCTGTTTTGATTGGATCTGCCTCTCTCCAAAACGGAAGAAACCGCCGTTGGAGTGCTACTATGAAAAGGCAGACGAACTGAAGGTGATAATTGAGGAACCGGCTGATTTTGAGTGGGCTGAGAAGAACAGAGAGGCTGTTCTGAAGGTTAATGACAAGTGCCTTTTCTATATGCAGCCGGAGTGGAGCAGGATGAGTAAGATTGCACCAAAGATTGTGGAATATGTGAAGGCGCACCCTGAATGGAATATCTCCGTTCAGACCCACAAGTTTTTGAGAATACCTTAGAGAAACAAATTAATAACTATGTAATATGAAGACAATCAAGTATTTATTTGCAGCAGTAGCGCTCATCTGCGTTACCGCTATGAATGTAAACGCTCAGGAGAAGGCTCCGGAGAAGAGAGCAGGCTATGAGTTTACAACAGTTAAGGCTAATCCAATTTCCGCCATCCGTAACCAGGGAAGCAGCGGAACCTGCTGGTGCTTCTCAACAACTTCATTCCTGGAGAGTGAGGCTATAAGAGTAGGGAAAGCAGATACAACTATCAAGCTTTCAACTATGTACAGCATTTTCTACAACTATATGGAGAAGATGCAGAAGTTTGTAAGACTGGACGGTTATCTCAACAACGCAGAGGGCGGTTCTTTTGAGGACGTTATTCATACATTTGAGGATTACGGCGTTGTTCAGGAGCAGGATATGCCAGATCTTCAGAAGGGTGAGACCAGAATCAACTTCCGTGAAATGAGCGCAATCACTGCAGGTCTTTCTGAGAGCATGAAGAAGAGTGCAGGTAAGGGCGGCAAGATTTCTCAGAAGTATCTTGATATTTACAAGAACATTCTTGAGACCTACATTGGAAAGGTTCCGGAGAGTACAATTTACAAGGGCGTAACCTATACTCCTAAAGATTTTGTAACCAAGGGATTGGGACTCAATATGGAGGATTATGTTTCCCTTACTTCATTCACACACCATCCTTTCTACACTCAGTTTGCAATTGAGGTTCCGGATAACTGGCGTTGGGATTTGAGCTACAACATTCCTATTGACGAGCTTATGGCTGTTATGTTCAACGCAATTGAGAAGGGTTACACAGTTGCCTGGGGTTCAGACGTCAGCGAGGTTGGCTTTACCCGTAACGGTATAGCAGTTGTGCCAGATGTTGAGGCTAACACCAAGGCAATTGGTTCAGACCAGGAGAGATGGGTAGGTAAGGATCCTAACGCAAAGATGGCTGAGATTAATAACCTCAACCACCCTGGTAAAGAGCTGGTTGTAACTCAGGAGATGCGTCAGGAGGGTTATGACAACAAGACCACAACAGATGACCACGGAATGCAGATTTTTGGTATTGCAACAGACCAGAACGGAACCAAATACTTTATGGTTAAGAACTCCTGGGGCAAGACCGGTAAGTATAACGGAATATGGTATGCTTCAGAGACTTTTGTGAAGTTTAAGACCATGAACATTTTAGTTCACAAGAACTCTATTCCTAAGGAAATCCGTAAGAAATTGGGTATCTAAAAATAACGAGTATGAAAAAAATCTTTTTAGTTGCCGTATCGCTTTTATTTGCTGCGGGAGTCTATGCACAGAGCCCGTTCTACGAGTTCACAGTAGTTAAGAACCTTCCTACTACAGCGGTAAAGAATCAGGCACGCACAGGCACCTGCTGGTGCTTTGCAACAACCTCATTCTTAGAGAGTGAGGCTATAAGAATAGGTACTGCGGATACAACTCTGGATCTTTCAGAGATGTTTACCGTAAGACAGGAGTACTTAAGAAGAGGGGCAGACTTTTACTATCGCAGAGGAAAGGGCAGAAGAGGTCCCGGCGGAATTAGTCACCAGGCAACGTATTGGCTTGATAAAGCAGGCCTTATGACAGAGGAGGCTTACCACGGAATCAACTATGACTCCCAGACTCACAACCACGGAAAACTGCAGAAGGAGATAGATGACCTTCTGGATGAGGCCGTTAAGGAGAAGAAGGGTGTTCCTTACGAGCAGATGAACGAGATTCTGGATAAGTATCTTGGCAAGGTTCCTGCTACCTTCTTCTACAAGGGTAAGGAGTATAACCCACTCTCCTTTAAGGATATGCTGAAGCTCAACGGAGAGGATTACATTGAGATTACCAGCTTCCTGCACCATCCTTTCTATGAGAAGTTCATAATTGAGATTCCTGATAACTGGGATATGGCTTCATCTTACAATGTTCCTCTGGATGAGTTGGACGAGATTTGTACTGAGGCCATAATGCGCGGATACACAGTTGCCTGGGATGCAGATATGAGTGAGATCTATTTTGCTCAGAACAACCATCTTGCACTCTTTACTCCTGAGGAGAACCTCAGAGGTTACAAGAGCATAGACAAGCGCTTTAAGGAGAATCCTATTGATCCTGAGATACGTCAGGCAATGTGGGATAATTACACCACGAGTGATGACCACCTTATGCATATCACCGGTATTGCAAAGGACCAGGAGGGTGTAAAATACTACATTGTAAAGAACTCATGGGGTAAGGATAACGGTGACGGATATATCTATTGCTCAGAGAGTTACTTTAAGGCAAAGACTATCCAGATAATGATTCACAAGGACGCCCTCACAAAGGGAATGAAGAAGAAACTGAACATTAAATAGGGTTTGATCTGAGGTGAAAAAGCATATTCCAAACGCCATTACCTGCTGCAATCTGCTTTGCGGTGTATTAGCCATAGTTGCTGCATTTCAGACGGGGTTGTTAGTTCTTTCCCTGCTGTTTGTGCTTATGGCCGCCGTATTTGACTTTTTTGACGGCTTTGCAGCCAGAGCGCTTAAGGCTTATTCCCCAATAGGGAAAGAACTTGATTCTCTGGCAGATATGGTTAGTTTTGGAGTGGCTCCCGCAATTGTGGGTTACCAATATGCTTATTCATTCGGAGAAATTTTTGCACCAAAGGCAGTATTTCCTGTAGTGGTTGTACTGCCTTTGTTTATTGCCGTTTTCTCTGCTTTGCGCCTTGCCAAGTTCAACATAGACAGCCGCCAGAGCGAGAACTTCATTGGGCTTGCAACTCCTGCCTGTGCAATACTCTTTATCTCATTGAATGCCTATTTTTCAGACACGGCAATGAGAATCTCCGATAGTTTTGCAGGTGAGAACATTACAGTAAACGTTGTTACACTGGGGTGGAGGTATTGGATTCCAATTGCACTGGTTCCAATCCTCTGCTTCCTTCTGGTTTCAGAGATTCCAATGTTTTCAATGAAGCTTAAGAACTTCTCCTTTAAAGACAACAAAGAAAGGTTCATCTTTCTTCTGATTGTAATTGTGGAGATTGCCATGGCCATAATAGGGAATGTGCACGCCTGCTTAACCATTGCGGTAATCCTCAGCACCTACGTAGTTTTGAACCTTCTGATTTACCTATTCAAAGGCCACAACCAACCAGCTGCGCCTAAAGAGCGAAATTAATTGAAAGACAGGACTTTATGAATGAAAATGCATAAAAAAAGAAGGCTTGGAATTGCTTCCAAGCCTTCTTTGTGACCCGCCAGGGGATCGAACCCTGGACCCCAACATTAAGAGTGTCGTGCTCTACCAGCTGAGCTAGCGAGTCATCCGCTAGCGGAATCGCTTCCGTTTTGGGACTGCAAATGTACAAACAATTTCCGTTTATGCAAATATTCTTTCAAAAATCTTTTTGGCTTATTTCACACGTACTACTTTAATGCCGTTAACGCTCTTTCTGCCCTTTACATACTCGTCTATAGACTGCTTATCTATAACTACTTTCATCTCTGCCATAGAGGCGTGAATAAAGCCCAGTTTGCCGTCTTTTCTCCAGTATGCCATAGCCACGTGAGCAATGTCTAAACCCGGAGTGGTGGACATATAGCAGATAACGTCTCCGTTCTTAATGAGTTTCTCACAAGCCTTAATCTTATCCTGAGGGATAATGGTGTATGGCTTCTGGTTCAGTTCTGCCTCTACCTTTGCAATGGTGTTGTAATCTTTGGTGGCCTGGCTGAGGGTGCAGTTCTCACTATCTTCTGAGCAGCACTCGTCACTCAGGTTGGCATCTTTAAGGTGTTTGTAGAGCTTGTAATTCTTTGTCATAAAGAAGATTGGGTGGTCATAAACCTCTCCGCCAATCTTTAAGGTAATATCGTTTACAATGCCTCTTTTCTCTCCCTGGCGTATCCACTCCGTAGTGTAGTGGATGCGGTCTGCATAACTTCTTACGTTGCCGTTACGGTAGCGGCTCTGGCGTACATTCTGTGCAAGAGACTCAAAGTTTGCCTTATCTCCCTTTTGCTTTGCAGTGAGTGCAAGGTTCATACAGGTCTCAACAAAGAGAATGCAGTCTGTCTTGCTGAGGTAGACTCTTACATCCTCCTGCTCTCCATCTTCCAAGGTGCCTGCAACGTACGGAGTTCCCAGCAGTTTCATAGCGGCTTGAATCATAAGATCTCCGGTAGACACCTTGTTAATATTTGGAGCCAAATCCTTCATAATTTTCTCTGCAACAGGAATATCACTACGTAGAGTTATTGCATAGTAATCCGGATTGGATGAGAGTTTGATAGTATCGTTCTGAGCAAAAATGCAACCATAAGAGAGGGCTGTAATAAGCAGAACTATAGACAATCTTTTTGGCATAGGTTTCATAATTCGTTATATTTGGTGCTCAAAGATACTAATAATTCACATGTTGTTTAATTTTTTCAAATGCCGTGGAGGCGGAGAGAAGATATTTCCGCTGTTGATATCTCAGAGTGAGTTGGTTATAAAAGCTGCAACTCTTCTGAAAGAGATTCTTAACGAGGAGACCTACGAGAAGAAAAAGGAACTTACCCGTCAGATGAAAGAGGTTGAGAGAGAGGGAGATATTGTGGATGCAAAGATATCTGAGACACTCTTTAAGATGAGGCGCACTCCTTTTGAGAGAGAGGATGTTCAGATATTGGGTTCCAGAATGGAGTCCTTTTTGGATATGATTCATGACTCCGCAAAGAAGCTTGTAATCTATCGTCCGAACTTTACGGACAACTCCTGGATTGAGATAGGGGATCAGATTGTGGAAGACTCTCACCTTCTGAACGATATAGCAAAAGAGCTGCCTCAGTTTAAGAAGAACGAGGAGGATATAAAAGCCAAGTGCGCAAGAATCAAGGAGATAGAGAGTGAGGTAGATGACCTCTACGAGTTCTATATGAGCCATCTTTTTGAGGCTGAAAAGAACGGAATAGAACTTACAAAGTGCAAGAATATTGTGCAGTCTCTGGAGGATACCACAGACGTGGCAAAGGATATAGGGGACTGCATAAAACTGATAATGGCTAAAGAAGGTTAGGAGGTAACTGTATGATTTTGGGACTCTTTCCGGTTAACTTCATGGCGGACGACATGTTGCTTTTGTTATCCGTTTTGGTCTTTGTGGCCATACTTGTAAGCAAGATTGGCTTCAAGTACGGAGTGCCGTCATTGCTTCTCTTTCTGGGAGTTGGAATGCTCTTTGGGCAGGACGGAATGGGAATAGAGTTTGACAACTTTAACAAGGCGCAATTCTTTGGAAACTGGGCACTTTCTGTAATCATACTGGCTGGCGGTCTTCAGACAGATTTCAAAAAGATAAAGCCAATTTTGGCCCCGGGAGTAATGCTATCTACTCTGGGAGTTGTTCTTACCGCACTATTTACAGGTATATTTATCTATCTGATATTTAGAGTACTGGGAGTGGATAGGAATATATCCTTAATTGTCTGCTGCCTGCTTGCCGCCGTAATGAGTTCTACAGATTCAGCCTCCGTATTCTCTATATTGAAGGGGAGCAAGATGAAACTCAAGGAGCACCTTCAGCCTATGCTGGAACTTGAGAGCGGCAGCAATGACCCTATGGCATTTGTGCTCACCATAGTTCTGACACACACCATCTTGAATATTCAGAACGCAGGGGCGGAGCACATGAACACCGTAAGCATCATTCTTAACTCTCTGTTTGTCTTGTTCTTACAGATAGCCTCCGGTGTGGCTGTCGGTTTTGCAATAGGCTACGGAGCAAGGTGGCTGCTGCGTAAATTCCATCTTCACGATAAGGCTCTCTATGCCATTATGGTGCTCTGTATTGGCTTCTTTTCTAACTCCTTTGCAGAGGTAGTAAAGGGTAACGGACTGCTTGCCCTCTACATCACCGGAATCATTATAGGCAATACCAAAGACCTTCCAAACAGAGGAGAGGTCTTTACCTTCTTTGACAGTTTTACCTGGCTTGCTCAGGCTCTGATATTCTTGTTGTTAGGATTGTTGGTAGACCCTAGTGAACTTCCTACGGTGGCGCTTCCTGCAATACTTGCCTGCCTCTTTATGAGCTTTGTGGGAAGACCGTTAAGTGTCTTTATCTGTCTCTTCCCTTTCAGAAAATTCTCCATGAGGGCAAGAATCTTTGTATGCTGGGTAGGACTAAAGGGTGCAGGCCCTATCCTCTTTGCTATCTACCCGGTAGTCAGCAAGATGGATGGATCTAAGGATATATTCAACATAGTCTTTGTGGTTACCCTTATCTCACTTCTGATTCAGGGTATGACCCTTGCCTCTTCTGCAAGATGGCTTAAGGTGGAAAAGTTGGAGGAAGAGGAATAACTACTTGCTGTGCTGAATCTTACGCACAACATTCACCATAATCACTCCCAAAACTCCGGCAAAGAGTGAGCCCATAAGTACGGCAACCTTTCCCATATCTCTCAGCATAGTAGCAACTTCCGGGTGGTCACCAAACGAGAGGGTATCTACAAATATGCTCATGGTAAAGCCTATACCTCCAAGGCAGGCAACTGCAAAGAGCATGGCCCAGGTTGCCTTTGCCGGCATTGCTCCAAGTTTGCTCTTTACCGCAATGAAACTTGCAAGTGTGATTCCTATAGGTTTACCCAAAAGCAGACCGAACACTATACCCAGGCTTACGCTTCCAAGCTCCGGTGAGTATTGGAATATATTGAAGTAATGAACGTTAGGAATGGTGACGCCTGCGTTTGCAAGGGCAAAGATTGGCATAATTATGAAATTAACCCATGGGCTGAGTATGTGCTCCAGGCGGTAACTCATTCCTATACAGTTCTTTGAGGTCTTGCTGAGTTGTCTTAATACGTGTCTTTGAGGACCGTTAGGGAAACCGCACTCCTCTATAACGGCCTCATACTCCACAAGTTTGTTTCTGTAATGATCTCTCTTGTGATAGTAGTATTCCTTTGTGTATCTCGGTGTTGACGGAACAAGGAAGGCCATTACAACGCCACTCATTGTGGCGTGAACTCCGGAGTAGTAGAACAGGGTCCAAATTGCTATTGCCGGGATGAAATAGAACCAAGGGCGCTTCTCTCCCAACTTGTTCATAACCAATAAAATGATAATCAGAACTATGGCAATAGCCAGTAGCATCAGGTTGATGGAACCGCCATAGAAAATGGCCACTACAAGTATTGCAATCAGGTCATCTGCAATGGCAAGGGCTGTAAGAAATATCTTCAGAGATACAGGAACTTTATCTCCCAGTATGGCAAGTATTCCCACGGCAAATGCAATGTCTGTGGCGGTAGGGATTCCCCAACCGCTTGAGGCTGCAGTTCCCTTATTTATAAAGAAATAGATGAGTGCAGGAACTACCACTCCGCCTATTGCCGCAATGACCGGCATTATGGCTTTCTTGGGGCTGGAAAGCTCTCCGAATGCAATCTCTCTCTTTATCTCCAGTCCAACGGTAAAGAAGAAGATAACCATCAGGATATCGTTGATGAACTTCTCAACTGTCATATCCTTAGGGAATAACAAAAGGTGTCCCCTAAAGTTTGCAGAGATGGAGAGATCCGTCTCCAGAATGGAATGATATAGGTCTCTTGTAAAGGGCAGGTTAGCAAGAAGCATTGCTATGACCACAAAGGTCAATAGTATAACTCCCTGTGCCCAAGGTTGTTTGCTGAACTTCTTCTGTCTTATCTCCAGGTTTACCAGAGATTTGTTCCAGGAATATACCGGTATTAGTTTCATTGCAGGCTGGTTTCAAAAATTGCCCGCAAAAATAGTTAAATTCCTCTAATAAAGGCTCTGATTTGGTGGATAGGGATACCAAAGTTGAAACTCTGAGTTCCGCCCAGGGTTGCAAAGTTCACTGCAACCAACTCTCCGTAGGAGTTTACCACAGGTGAACCGCTGGAGCCCTGGAGGATAGGGATTGTGTACATAACTCTGTAGTTATCCGGCTTTTGCGAGATTCTGCCTGATGTTATCTGGACCTTGATTCCCTCTGTTGTAGATGCCAGTGCAATACCCTGGTTGTATCCTATCAAGTAGAGTTGCTGGTCCAGAGTAAGTTTATCTCTCTTCTCATCTGCCGATATTCTGAAGATATATGCCCCGGAAGGGGTGACTCCCTCCGCAAGTCTAACCATTGCAAGGTCTACGTTCTCGTCCTCAGATTCTCTTATCAGATAGCACTCTTTAAAGTCCTGAGGGCCACTGATAAATGAGTCATTGTAAGCTATACCGAGTTTGTTGTGACACTTAATGAGTATGTTGGAGGCGTCCATTCTCCTAAGGGAGGTAATGTATCTCTGGGCGTTGTCGTAATCCATGCTAAGCTCCTGAAGCCGCTGTTTGAGGGCTGCGTTGTACTCCGGACTCTGACTGCTGTAGTTTAGAATCTGGTAGATTCTACCTGCCTGATATGCAATCTCTTCCTGCCTTTCTTGAGCATAGCTTACCAGCGCTCCGGTAAGGTTCTTCACGTACTGAACCACATCGCTCTTTTTGATGTAGTGGTTAACTACGTGCCTGTTGGTCATTATGGTTCCGTTGTTGTCTATGAAGAAACCGGTTCCGAACGAAAAGGTGGTCTGAA
>CAMHRD010000023.1 GCA_946187365.1 uncultured Bacteroidales bacterium | reverse complement strand
AACTTGATACGGATAAGGCGGATCTCCTCTTCAGTGTAGTCACGGCCGAGGGCCTTCATTGCATCCATAACGGAGTCTGATTCCGCCTCCTCTTTGAAGTAATCATAGATATCCTCTATCTTGTCTTCATCTACCGCCTGGCGGATGTAATAGTCTATCTTTACCTTGTTTCCTGCGGCAACCATTGCCTCTATCTTGGTAAGAAGTTCATCCATATCAAGATTCTTAATACGGGCAATCTCATCCAGAGGAATGTGCATATCAAGTCCGTGGACAATGAAGCGGGTCATCTCCGTTTTGTCTCCGCCAATGCTGCGGATCTTCTCTATATCCGTAGGGCGGTCTATCTCGTTCTCCTCCACATACTTTTTAATGAGTTCCACAAACTCTTTTCCGTACTTGGCAGCCTTGCCCTCTCCAACACCGGAACAGTTTGTAAGTTCCGCAAGGGTAATAGGATAGAAGATGGTCATATCTTCTATTGCAGGGTCTGTGAAGATGATGTATGGAGGAAGGTTGAGTTTGCGGCTCATATCTTTGCGGAGGTCTTTAAGTATGGCCAGAAGTGTCTGGTCTCCTCCGCCGCCGCCCTTCTTGCCACCGGCCATCATATCATCATCTACGTCATCTCCCTCTCCGCTCTCTTCAAACTTGCGGTCTTCCATAAGCATTATGGAGTATGGCTTTGCAAGGAACTCTTTTCCCTTGTCCGTCAGAGAGATAAGGCCGTACTGCTCAATATCTTTCTTTAGGAACTGGGCAACGCAGGCCTGACGTATCACCGCCAGCCAGAACTTCTCGTCCTTCTCTTTGTCTATGCCAAAGAATCGGCTGGTGTTGTGGCGGTAAGAGGTTATCATTGCGTTGGTTACGCCGCCAAGTATGTTGGCCAGATGGTCACTCTTAAAGTTCTCCTTAAGTGAGCGTATAAGTTGGAAGAGGGTGACAAGGTAATCTTTGCCCTCAAAGGTTGGCTGTTTGTGGAGGCAGTTGTCACAGTTTCCGCAGTCATCTTCCGGGTAAATCTCTCCAAAGTAATTGAGCAGAGTCTTTCTTCTGCACTGGTTGCTCTCCGCGTATGCTACGGTATCTGTAAGGAGTTGTTTGCCAATCTCTTGCTCGGCTACCGGTTTGCTCTGCATAAACTTCTCCAGCTTGAGAATATCATTGAAACTGTAGAAGGCAATGCACTGACCCTCTCCGCCGTCTCTTCCTGCTCTTCCGGTCTCCTGGTAGTAACCCTCCAGAGACTTTGGTATGTTGTAGTGGATAACAAATCTTACATCCGGCTTATCTATTCCCATACCAAAGGCAATGGTTGCAACAATGACATCTATCTCCTCCATAAGGAACTTGTCCTGATTCTCCGCTCTGGTTGAGGCGTCCAGTCCGGCGTGGTAAGGAGCTGCCTTTATTCCGTTGACATTCAGCAGTTGAGCCATCTCCTCCACCTTCTTTCTGGAGAGGCAGTAGATGATGCCGCTCTTGCCCGGGTTGTTGCGGATGAACTTGATGATCTCCTTCTCTGCGTTAACCTTTGGACGGATCTCATAGTAGAGGTTAGGTCTGTTAAATGAAGATTTAAAGACCTTTGCATCTGCCATGCCGAGGTTCTTGAGAATATCTGACTGCACCTTAGGAGTTGCGGTTGCGGTAAGGGCAATGATAGGGGCCTTTCCAATCTCCTGAACTATCGGGAGAATACGGCGGTACTCCGGGCGGAAATCGTGACCCCACTCGGAGATACAGTGAGCCTCGTCAATGGCGTAAAAGGAGATTTTGCACTGCCTTAAAAGTTGGATGTTCTCATCCTTTGTGAGTGACTCCGGCGCAACGTACAAAAGTTTGGTGACGCCCTTGAGCAGGTTGTCTCTAACCTCTTGAACCTGAGCCTTGTTAAGGGAGGAGTTGAGGAAGTGGGCAATGCCCTCTTTTTCTGAGACAAAGCCGCGGATTGCATCCACCTGGTTCTTCATAAGGGCAATAAGAGGTGAAACCACCACCGCCGTTCCCTCCATCAGGAGTGCAGGCAGCTGATAACAAAGGGATTTGCCGCCGCCGGTAGGCATCAAAACAAAGCAATTGTTACCCCTTACCAGATGCTTGATGATATCCTCCTGCATCGGTTTGAAAGTTGAAAAACCAAAGAATTCCTTAAGCTGCTTCCGCAGAACCTCCGAAGTTATGTTCATTCCCAATTTTTGTCTACATTTGTGCTTACTAATGTACTCATAAGATTTTTTTTGTCCAAATTTTTTATGAAAAAATCAAATGTAAAGATTGCAGGCCTGGCAAAGAAGGTGATTACGCAAGAGGCTGAATGTGTGGCCAAACTGGCTTCATACGTAGATGACCAGTTTGTTGAGGTGGTAGATCTGATTTTCAATTCCAAGGGACGTTTGATCATTACCGGTATAGGCAAAAGCGCCATCATTGGAACCAAGATAGTTGCAACAATGAACTCCACCGGAACGCCGGCAATCTTTATGCACGCGGCGGATGCCATCCACGGAGATTTGGGAATTGTGCAGCCGGAAGATATTGTCCTCTGCATCTCCAAGAGCGGCAACACGCCGGAAATCAAGGTGTTGGTACCGCTCATTGCCCGCATGGGAAATAAAATAATCGCGATGGTTTCTTCTGTAGACTCCTTCCTTGCTACCCACGCAGACTATGTCATAAGGGCTACCGTGGACAAGGAGAGTGATCCTAACAACCTTGCCCCTACCTCATCTACAACAACGCAACTTGTTATGGGTGACGCACTTGCAGTCTGCCTGCTGCAGAAGAGGGGCTTCTCACAGGAGCAGTTTGCTATGTACCATCCGGGAGGCTCTCTTGGCAAACGCCTCTACCTGAGGGTTTCAGACGTTATGGATATGAACGTAAGACCGTTTGTTGGGCTCAACGAATCTATTCAGAAGACCATTATAAATATCTCTCAGAACAGACTTGGAGCAACTGCTGTTCTGGACGGAAAGGGGAACCTGAAGGGTATTATCACAGACGGTGACGTAAGAAGGATGCTGGAGAAGGGACACCCTAATGAAAAGACTGTGGCAAAGGAAATTATGAGCAAGAACCCTAAACAGATAGATATAAATGATATGGCGGTTAACGCCTTTAACATAATGCAGAAGAACAAGATAACCTCCGTAGTTGTAATGAAGGAGGGGCGTTATGTTGGTCTGATTCATATTCACGATATCTTAAGAGAGGGAATAGTTTAACAAGGTTGTATATGGCAGATAATAAGCAAGATATAGAGTTTGATGCATGCGGCGTGGGAGTTCCCAACGGCCGCTTTTTTGGTATGCCCTTCCCTAATGACGAGTGCCCGGTTGTTCTGATTCCGGTTCCGTGGGATACAACCGTTTCATACTCTGCGGGAACGGCGGAGGGCCCTTCTGCAATCATAGATGCCTCCGTTCAGGTGGACCTCTATGATGAACTTTTGGATGGCTCTGACTCTGTTAAGATTGGAACGGATGAGACACTCATAGACTTAGACCGCAATGATGGAGAGGCAGAGAAAGATTCTGATAATAAGGTGCTTGCATCCGAGTATATAAAAGCCATAAACGAGGAGTGCCGTCCAAAGGCCTGCAAGATAATAGAGTGCCTGGCTATGGGAGAGGAACTCAACAAGGATCTTGAGAAGGAGTTGGAGGAGATTAACCAGGCGAGCGAGGCGGTCAACTATCTGGTGGAACAGATTTGCAGCGGTTACATTGCTCAGGGAAAGGTTCCCGGAGTTGTGGGCGGAGAGCACAGCGTAACCTTTGGTGCCGTTAAGGCTGCCGCCGCCTCTCTGAAAGAGGGCGAGGAGTTGGGGGTTTTGCAGTTTGACGCCCACGCAGATTTAAGAATGGCATACGAGGGGTTTGAACACTCCCACGCCTCAATAATGTTCAACATTCTCTCCAAGATTCCGGGAATCAGCTCATTATGTCAGGTGGGCATTAGAGATTTCTCATCTGAGGAGCACAAGACAATAAGAGAAGAGGGGAGGATTACCGCTTTTACTGATACCCAGATTGCTCAAAGGCTGGCCCAGGGAGATAACTGGCTCACAATTTGTGGGGAGATTGTCTGCCATCTGCCTCAGAACGTTTACATAAGTTTTGACATAGACGGCCTGGAGCCTTCACTCTGCCCTAATACGGGAACTCCGGTACCGGGGGGATTAACTTATAATCAGGCGGTTATACTGCTTAGAAAAGTTGCGGAGAGCCGCAGGATTGTAGGTTTTGATCTTTGTGAGGTGGCTCCTGCAAGAGCCAAAGGAAAGAGCGCAGTTGGAGGAGAGGAGAACGAGTGGGATGCAAACGTGGGTGCAAGACTTCTTCACAAACTCTCTTTGCTTACAGCCCTTAAGAGCAAGTGATGAAATTTGAGTATATTTGCGCCGCTAAAAAGAGAACTAAATAATTTTAAGGAATATGAAAACTATTAAGACAATTCTTGCTTGCGCTCTTTGCGCAGTTATTTTGGCTTCTTGCCAGCCTAAGAGCAAACCTCTCCCTGGAATCACTGCAGGTGAGGTTGACTCTGTAAGCACCGCAGTTGGCGTTGCTTTTGGTAACATGCTTAAAAGCTCTAACCTTGAGGGTCTTAACTATTCTAAGATAGTTGCAGCCATGAAGGGTGTTATGGCAGGTGACACTACTCTTATCTTTGACGGTCAGAGTGCACCTATGTACATTCAGGAGTACATGATGAAGGTTTCTGATGCTCTTGCAATTCAGAAGGCAGAGGAGGAGAAGAAGTTCTTTGAGGAGAACAAGAAGAAAGAGGGTGTTCAGGAGACTGAGAGCGGCCTTCAGTACAAGATTGAGGTTGCCGGCAGCGAGCTTAAGCCTACAGAGAGAGATACCGTTGAGGTTAACTACAAGGGTATGCTTTTGGACGGTAAGGTATTTGACTCCTCATACGAGAGAGGCGAGACCGTTAAATTCCCTCTCAACTCAGTTATTAAGGGTTGGACCGAGGGTCTTCAGCTTATTGGCGAGGGTGGAAAAGAGACACTCTGGATTCCTTTCAACCTCGGTTACGGCGGAAGAGATATGGGTCCTAATCTCCCGGCATTCTCAACACTCGTATTTGACGTTGAACTCGTTAAAGTATTCCCTTACGTAGAGAAAGCAGAAAAGAAGAAATAATCCCTCTGCGAGATTTAAGGAAGGGGTGACCAGATAGCCATTTGGTCACCCCCTCTTTTTTTATTAAATTTGTACGGATTATACACTTATGAAAAAGGGGTTAAGAAAAATATATATCGCGATAGCTTCCGTACTGGTTCTGGCTTTGGCTTTACTGCTGATTTTCAGAACAAAAGGAGAGGAAGAGACGGAAGAGAAAGAGGTGAAGGTGCTCTCACCCAAAACAGAGGCGGCCTACAAGGCTGTGCCGAGCGATGCGGTTCTCATCTTTGATTTTGAGCAGTTGGATCATATTGCCCCTCTTTTAAGGGACACTTCCAACTATCTCTACGGCCTTATTGACCCCTCATCTGAACTGGTTAAGTTCCAAAAGAGGCTGCAGGATCTGGGAGCGGGGAGTTGCCATACTTTATACTCGCTTCATTATTCTGCAATTAACGAGGTGACCCTGCTTCAGATTGCAGACCTTTCAGACGCCTCTTCAAAGGAGAGAATAATTCAGTATCTGGATTCTATTCCTCACACACAGAGGGAGTACAACCAGGCCTCAATGCGTGTTTACGACAACGGCTTTAAGGTTGCAGTTAAGGATAATTATCTGTTGGCCAGCACCTCTACAATCTGCGTGGAGGGTTCTCTGCGCCATCTGGCAAACGGTTCTTCTGTGCTGGATAACCAGGAGTTTTACTCAATGCTCCGCAGAACGGGAGGTGACGAGTGCCTCTATGTAAACCATAAGCAGATTGGAAAGCTCTTCTCCGGAAGCGTTACCTATGGATTCTTAAAGTACTCAGACTTTATAATGAGGATGGCTACCTGGAGTGCACTTATGATGAATCCGCGCCAGAAGAACTTTATAAGTTTTGAGGGATATCTTAAAGGTAATGAGGATCTTATAAACTTCTCCACGGTTCTCTCAGGGCAGAAGGGGGAGAATTTCCGTGCGGCTGAGATTCTTCCGGCAAGCACCATGTTTGCCGTATGTCTCAATATATCTGCGGTTAAGAATTACCTTAAGGATTTCCAGAAGTATTTGGATGCCAACAAGAAGATCTCTTCTTACGCAGCAAGGATGGAGAGGGTTACACTTTTAGACGCTCCAGCTCCGTTGGAATGGGTTGCCTCTGAGGGCTTTACGGAGTTTGTCTCCGCATTCATTCTTGTTGGAAACAAATATGAGTGGATGACCTTTGCATACCACAACTCTCAAACCTGGCTCAACAAGATTACAGGAATAAAAGGCAAGGGGGAGATTACTGAGCCCCAGCCTTACATCTACAAAGGCTACCTTGAGGCTCTCTTTGGAGAGTCATTCTCTCATACCCAGGAGGATATGTTCTGCAAGGTTGGAGATTGGACGGTAATTGGAAGTGCTCCGGCGGTTGCAGAATTTGCAAAGGGTAAGGAGAACATTGTAACTCTGGAGGATTATCTCTCACATACTCCGGCATCATCTTTCTTCTCAGATAAGGCTGCTGTTAAGGCATTTGCAAACATTAAGGAGGGGTCAGACACCCTCTTTTCAGTGCTGAACAAATACTACAGACAGCGTTTTACCTCATCCACTAAGAAGAAGAATTTTGAGTATGCAACCCTGAGCGTTGCTCCAAAGGGCAAGGATGTTCTGGCAAGTTTAAACTTCTATGCCGCAACCCTTTCAGAGGTTCCTCAACTCTTTAACGAGGAGGAGGGGAATCAGGTATTTATAGACAGCACAATAAAGACCTTCTTTGGTCCGTTCCCTCTGGTGGAGAACGGAGATACAACCTGGTTTGAGCAGTCACAAAAGTGGCTCTCCGTGGCTTACCAGGACCGTAACCACAAGGGAATCTGGGGAATACCAATGAAGGATACAATAAAGAACTACGCCTCACTGGTTACCATGCCGGATGAGAAGAAGCATATTATGTTCATCCTGGGCAACAAACTCTATGCAATGAGCCGCAAGGGTGCGCACTACACCGGTTACCCTAAGGAGCTGGATTGCGGAGTTGCGCTGGGTCCTAAGGTAGTAACTGAAAAGGGAGAGACCCGTCTTATGATTCTTACAGATGAGAACATTGTAACAAAGAGAGATTTGGAGGGAAAGAGAGTGAGCGGCTGGGAAGACATCCACGCAGATGAGTTCACACGTACGCTTCCGGAGGAGAAAGTGCTCTTTGGCCAGAAATATCTGATTCTCAGAACGGTGGATAAGACACGCATATACCTTCCTAACGGAGAGGAGGTAACTGCAAAGAATCTTAAGAGACCAATCTCCAAGGAGAGTCCTATTGTGGAGGCTGAGGAGGGCTATGTTAAAGTTATGGGGGTAGACGGAAAGGAGTTTCTCTTCAACCTCCGCAGCGGAAGAATTAAAAAGTTGTAACAGTATATGAAAAGTTTTTGGAGGCTTCTCAACTATGCAAGACCATTCCACAGGTTCTGGCCCGGGTATATAATTCTGGCTCTGCTCAGTGTAATATTCGGAGTTGTGAATTATACCCTTATCTCACCTGTTTTGAACCTGCTCTTTGAGTCTCCATCTCAGGCTGAGGTAACTGCACAGATGGCAACCCTGGCGGAGAATACCAAGGAGTTTGCCTTTACAAAGGATTGGTTTATAGATACTTTCCAGTACTACCTGGATAAGGTCTTTCTGGCTCACGGAGCCCTTAAGGCACTGCTCTTTGTATGCGCCCTTTTGGTGGGAGCCTCAATGCTTTCAAACCTTGCAAGATATCTGAGTCAGACCATTCTTGTGAGAATGAGAACCCACATTATGAAGAACATCCGTACGGATCTTTTCCATAAGGTCTCCACAATGGATGTAGGCTTCTATCACACTCAGCAGAAGGGAGATATATTAAGCAGAATTTCCAATGACGTTACGGAGGTACAGAACGGAGTGGCAGACAGTTTCCACATGATTTTCCGTGAACCGTTATTGATAATTGGATTCCTCTCCGCCTGCTTTATCATCTCTCCAAGGCTTACTTTAATGACCCTCATAACCATTCCAATCTCCGCTCTGGTCATTGGCGGCATTACCAAGAAACTGAAGAAGAAAGCCGTTACTACTCAGAGCCTTATGGGAAGGATTGTGAGCCATTTTGACGAGGCTATATCTGGAATAAGAATCATAAAAGGCTTCAACGCGCAGAAGTATGTGCAGGAGAATTTTGAGGAGACAAACATTGCTCACAAAAAGAGCAGCCGCAAGATGCTCTACCGTCAGCAATTGGCCCATCCGCTTTCAGAGTTCTTAGGTATTACCATAGCCGCAGCTGTTTTGATGTATGCCGGCTGGCTGCAGATAGGTGGCAAGCTGGGAATGAGTATGAGCACGCTTATGGTTTACATCCTCTGCTACTGGAGAGTGCTTGAGCCGGCAAAGAATATTGCAAATGCATACGCCAGCATTCAGAGAGGAATGGTTAGCGGCGAGAGGCTCTTTGCAATTCTGGATGCTCATAACAAGATTACGGAAAAGGCAGATGCCAAGACTCTTAAAGAGTTCAAAACCAATATTGAGTACAGGAACGTGAACTTCTCTTACGGAGATACTCCGGTTCTTAAGAACATCTCTGTAAATATTCCAAAGGGAAAGATGGTTGCACTGGTGGGACCTAGCGGTGCGGGTAAATCTACCTTTGCGGATCTGTTGCCGAGGTTCTATGATGTGGTTGGTGGTCAGATACTTATAGACGGCGTGGATATTAGGGATTACACTCTGGATTCCCTCACCTCCGTAATGGGAATTGTGACTCAGGAGTCCATCCTCTTTAACGATACCATCTACAACAACATCACCTTTGGAATGAAAAACGTTAAGAGAGAGGATGTTATAGAGGCGGCAAGAATTGCCAACGCACTGGAGTTCATTGAGCAGATGCCTCAAAAGTTTGAGACCAACATAGGAGACAGGGGAGAGAATCTAAGTGGAGGACAGAGACAGAGAATAGCAATAGCGAGGGCTGTTTTAAAGAACCCTCCAATCCTTATACTGGATGAGGCTACAAGCGCGCTGGATACTGAGAGTGAGCGTCTTGTACAGGATGCACTCTACAAGCTAATGCAGAACCGAACCTCTATTGTAATTGCACACCGTCTCTCAACCATCAGATATGCAG